>CAYGNZ010000662.1:0-1468 GCA_964351345.1 uncultured Bdellovibrionales bacterium
TCGTGATACTACTCACTGCCTACTAGCGATAGAGCACATGGCCAGTTTAGGTGCGTAGTTTCTTGATGCAGTAGTTTATCTGTCTGTAAAAACTATATATTTATTTGGCCATTAAATGAGCTATCTGGCCAAAGCTGGTTGACAAATGGCCAGATCTTGCTTACTATGGAAAGCAAGTGTGGCTTAATAGTTTGAAATCCATCGATATTTATATGGCCACCTAAAGGAAAATCTGGCCATGCCATATACGCTCGAAAAGATAGTCCGCGCAGGCTACCACACCCCAAGGCAAAAACAGCGGTTGCTTCAAAGGCCGACAGCAGCTTTTTGCAAAGCAGAGTCCGGAAACGCTCGAACGACTACTTGATAGCGCGATAATCGAATCAGTGCGGGCGAGCACCACTATGGAGGGGGTAGTAGTCCCGGAACACGAGCGTTTGGTGGAAATGATCCGTTCAGCAAGATGGCGGCCAAAAAATAGAGACGAAGAGGATGTTCTAGCGTATAAGAACGCGCTCAAATTTATCTACAATCGTCCCGAAAAGCTCAGTCTCGATCTAATAGTTAAACTCAGCAATATTCTATGGGCTCACTGTAAAGAGAAAACAGGGCTCAAAAAAAAGGATAATAAGATTGCTCTCATCTATCCAGACGGATCTAGTGTAATTCGCTTTTCACCACCATCTGCGGAAGCAACTCCTGAACTATTACAAAAAGCCTGTGAATTGTATCACCGTCTGGTTGATAATGAAGAGATTATTGATCATCAAGTCATCTCCGCATTTATCTTGGACCTCCTCTGTATTCACCCCCTTGAAGATGGAAATGGGCGGCTAGCTCGAGTTCTACATACGTACCTACTAATTGATCGAGGCTACCAAGTCGGGCGCTACATTTCCTTGGAAGGGCTAGTAGAGAAGGACAAGGAGCAATACTACGATGCACTTTACCGCAGCTCGCAAGAATGGGAGGACGTTGGCAACAATGCAAACCCATGGATGAATTTCTGCCTAGGTAAGCTAAACCTCGCCTATAAACAGTTCGAGCGGCAAGTGCAAGAGGCCCAAGCAACGTATGCAGATTCCACGACCAGACCCGAGCAAGGTCGGATCGAAAAGCTCTTAGAAGGTCTTACCATTGGGCAAACTTTTGACAGAGAATTTCTCGAAAAAGAAGCCAATACCAGTGGACGTACTACAAGACGAGTGCTCCAAAAATGGATTGAAAAAGGTCGTTTGATAAAAATCGGGGCGGGGCGCGGAACAAAGTACGAAAAACTCCGTTAAGGTTGTATCTACCGGTTTAGGGCTAAATTCCTCCTAGAAGCTGTAAGGCAATTTGTGGTTGCTGGTTTGCTTGTGCAAGCACTGAAGCTCCTGCCTGTTGAAGGATTTGGTTCTTAGTGAGCTTAGCCGCTTCGTTTGCAATATCAGCGTCGGCAATCTGAGAAGCTGCTGCGGCGTAGTTC
>CAYGNZ010000662.1:1478-1937 GCA_964351345.1 uncultured Bdellovibrionales bacterium
GTTCTCTGATTGAACTCTCAAGGTGTTCACAAACGTTTCTGCACGAGAGAGGGAGGCTCCAATTCCTGCTCGGTAGGTGGCAAGTTCGTTTAGATAGCTTTTTGTCAGGTCTACGGTAACCCGTGCACTTGCTTGGTTTGACACCACCATCCCAGCGATTTCGTTGATGCCCGTTTTTGAAAGATCGCGCACGTAGGAGTTACCTGTGCCAACATAGAACGCTGCGGATCGACCGTCGGCGGATATTGCAGTAGTATATGAAAACGTTGCTTCGACTGTTCCATCGCTTAATGCAGATATCATTCTAGTTTCACCAGTTAAGACATCTTTTACATAGGCATTTCTTGTTCCACTTGGTCCATTAAACAAGTTAGTTGCAAAGGAATCGAAGACCACATAGCGACCATCCGCCGAAATTGACTTAGCAGCAGCGTTACCATTTCCTTCAGTGCCATCGCT
>CAYGNZ010000663.1:0-1935 GCA_964351345.1 uncultured Bdellovibrionales bacterium
TTTCCTTCCAGAACTGGCAAAGCATATTCGCGCGAGAAACCCTATGCCGATTACAACGCTTCGCGGTGTAGATATGGACAACTCCAGTGTGGTGGTCTCAGACATTAAGGAAGTTTCGGAACTCCTTGCAGAGATAGAATCTACGCAAAAAAGTGTGCCCATTCTTCTTCGGCAGTATTTGAATCTTGGCGGAAAGTTGCTCAGATTCAACATTCATAACGATTTTGGTGACGTGCTGGACGGACTCATTTACGTAGACCTACGAGAAACCGATGAGAAACTACTCGCTCGTTACATGGGTCGAGATAAAATTGCTGATTTCTACCGCCACCATCAGATAAAAAACAATATCCGCGCGATTCGAGCCTAAGTACATCCAACGCCAAGAGTTCTGAGGGTGTTTCCGGGCAAAATTTGCTGACGACCCAATAAAGTTGCGAGATTCTCCGCGCAAGCTCTGCTACACTAGTAGTAGAATGGCGAAGGACGATACATCAGCCCGTCGGGGCGAACCAACTCAACACAACTCACCTCTACCGCTCGGAATAGTACTATCCGGCGGCGGATCTCGTGGTGCCTACCAAGTGGGGGCTCTTGCCGCGGTATCTGAACACTTAAAGAGTACTGGAGGACGGGGGTTTAGCGTCGTGGTTGGAAGTAGTCTCGGCGCGATTAATGGCATTATCCTCTCCGCATGTGCCTCAAAAGGCTTGGACTTCGCCACCAGCTTGCTCAAAAAACTCTGGGAAGAACGCACGATTAGAAATACGTTTCGCGGTTCAACCTCTCGTACATTCTTCCGTGCGATTCAAATTGCCATCTTGCGCTACCATTCGCCAGGGCCCCAAGCCTCCAATATTTCCATTTTTGACCCCACCCCGCTTCGCGAGCGAATTAACGAGGAACTGGCCAAGCTAGGCGGCTTACGCGCAGATTCTTTTCCCGAATCACTAATTGCCACTGGTGTCATGACCACGCTTGAGGGCGCACGTCGTCGACCAATGCTGCTGGCCTGCACCGGCTCACGCTTTTGTTCAGATCGTCTCGACGGGGCGACCTTTGATCTCGTGGAACTTCCTGAACTCACCGCTGAGCATGGTTTTGCTTCGGCTGCCCTCCCCTCTGTTCTTCCGGCCGTGGACCTCGACATCGAAGCGCGACAGGTACGGCTCGTTGACGGAGGTATTTGTGACAATATTCCTGTAGACCCCGCCGTCCGCCTCGGCGCACGTGAGCTTATTGTAATAGATTCCTCGGGAAGGCGTTGGTGGTTTGACCACTACGGAGAGCCTCATGACACTCGACCGAAGTGGGAAGTACCGGCAGAAGAAGCAACCTACTGCCTTACGCCAGAGGTAATGACCGAATGCATGAATATAAAGCCCTTCGGGCCTTTACTTAAAGCCGCAGTAGGTCGATCTCGAAAGGATTTCCTCACCGCAGTAGGACCGACCTGGCCCATTTTCCGAATTCTAAAACACAAGATGGGCGAAGAGCTCGCCTACGAGGTAATGTCCTACGTCGCCCTACACCCTGACTACGTGTCTGCCCTCATTGCTCTAGGGTATGAGGAAACAAAGAAAGTGCTGGAGGAAAAAGTAACTAGTTCCGCAGCATTCTAATGCGCAGCACTTGAGAGATAAAGAAAAT
Organism: uncultured Bdellovibrionales bacterium; assembly: GCA_964351345.1. Taxonomy (GTDB): domain Bacteria; phylum Bdellovibrionota_C; class UBA2361; order SZUA-149; family SZUA-149; genus SZUA-149. Next base: position 1,651 of record CAYGNZ010000663.1, read on the forward strand.
ACTCTTGGTTTCCTTTTTTATCCCCGCGAATTACCGACGCTGCCTCAGCAAGAACCGCAAATCCTAGCTCCCCCGCCGCATGTTTAACTCGGCGTAGCGCCTCGAGCTGTAATTCCTCGTAGTGATCCACTCCACCCTTGTCAATTAGTTCTGGCTCCAGCTCAAACTGAGGTTTCACCAGTAGCAACAATTTTGCCTCTTTCAGACCAAGAGAGGCGATCATTGGTAATACTTTTTGCAAACCGATAAAGCTCACATCAACCACGATCAGATCGACTTTCTCTT
>CAYGNZ010000664.1:0-1932 GCA_964351345.1 uncultured Bdellovibrionales bacterium
TCCGCTCTCTCTTTGGCGCTCAAAGAGAGAGCGAATATCGCTGAGATGTCGGTGGTGGTGATGGTGGTGATGATCAGAATGAGTGTCACCCGCGTAGAAATCGATTTTAAGCGCCGCCATACCGCCACGAACGACTCGCGCGAGCTCATATCGCCCCTCTTGTTCAGCCGCGAGGAGGCCCGCAATGCGCGTTGACCACTCAGCCTCACCTGCTTCTTGCTCCTCCGAATCGGGAGAAAGAATTGAAATTACATCGAGTACCGCAGCAAGGAGCATGTCTCCTGCAGCACCAGAGGAACAATCGAAAAAAGCCTTAGACAATGGTCTGCCTCCTATAAGGGGGTGTTATTGTACGCGCGTAGAGGAGTGGAATAGCTATTCAGCCCAATAAATCTCATCTCCGGCTCCGGCTTCAGCCGGCAGCACCTAGAACTAAGCACAGCTCTGCTCCAAGTAAAATAGCCAGTCATTTCGGAGATTCTCGCCAAAGATAGCTAAAAGTAGCCTCTTTGGTCGATTTTTCCTGAACCGAAACTAGGGCCAAAAGGAATCTAAATGAATGCACCCCAGTTAGACGCCTACACAAGAGGTGCAGAGAAAGGTTTATTGGTAAGGCTTTAAAATCATTCAAGTAAGAGGACGAAAACGTGATAGGTAAGAACGATAGATTCTCCAGGGGGCCGTCTTTGCAGTGTTCATTTTGCGGCAAATCACAGGATGACGTCCGTAAATTAGTTGCAGGACCAAATGTCTATATTTGCGATGAGTGCATCGACCTCTGCAACGACATTCTGACTGAAGAACTCGAAGAAGTGTCTGCTTCTCAGTTCGCAAGTGAGCTACCTACTCCCATAGAAATCAAAGAGTATCTTGATGACTATGTCATTGGTCAGACGCATGCGAAAAAAGTACTGAGCGTGGCAGTGCATAATCACTACAAGAGAATTCACTCGCTGACTTCAAAAAACAGCAAAAACAATATTGAATTGCAAAAGTCTAACATCCTGCTTGTTGGTCCAACAGGTTGCGGGAAAACCTTGCTCGCACAAACCTTGGCTCGACTTCTTGATGTACCCTTTACCATTGCTGATGCGACCAACCTCACTGAGGCTGGCTACGTTGGAGAGGATGTAGAAAATATTATTCTCAATCTTCTGCAAGCCGCTGACTATGACGTAGAGCGTGCCGAACGAGGCATTGTCTATATCGATGAGATAGATAAAATTTCTCGAAAGGCAGACAGCCCGTCTGTGACCAGAGACGTTTCGGGTGAAGGTGTGCAGCAAGCGCTTCTCAAGCTCGTTGAGGGCACGGTTGCCAGTGTTCCTCCCAAGGGCGGTCGCAAGCATCCGCAACAAGACTTACTTCAAGTGGACACGACTAATATTCTCTTCATTTGCGGCGGTGCCTTTGACGGTCTCGGTGAGACGATTAAGCGTCGGATGGGAAAAGGGAAGATTGGTTTCTCTGGAATGGAAAAAGAAGGCGAGACCAAAGTTCGTCGCACCGACGTGGGATTAAAGGATCTCGAGCCCTCCGACTTGCTCGGATACGGCCTCATTCCTGAATTCATCGGTCGCCTACCGATTATTGCGACTCTTGAAGAACTCAACGAAGAAGACCTTGTTCGAGTACTGACTGAGCCAAACAATGCCTTGGTAAAACAGTATCAGCATTTGTTTGACCTCAACGATGTCATCTTACGCTTTACCGAACAGTCAATGGTCGAGATTGCGAAAAAAGCGTTAGAGAAGAAAACTGGCGCGAGAGGACTTCGAGCTATTATCGAGAATGCGATGCTTGAAACGATGTATGAAGTCCCTGGGAAGGCAGATGTGAAGGAAGTCGTCGTCTCTGAAAAAGTAATTAGCGACGGCGAGCAGCCTTTGATTCTCTACGAGAATACGGTTCAACCCGGTTCGAAGTAGCGAG
>CAYGNZ010000665.1:0-1926 GCA_964351345.1 uncultured Bdellovibrionales bacterium
CTACACCGTGAAGACACAATGAAGTGGCTTACCGAGGAGCATCGTCTCCTTCTACCGTTCGTTATTATAGTATTCAGCTCGGTCCTCTCTGCCTCTCTTTATGTAAAACTCGATCAGCAGGAATCTGATCGCAGAGACGTTCGAATTCTACGTGAGGCCAATGAACAGCAAACCCGTCTCGATAATAGGATGCAAGAAAAACTGCGCGCCTTATATCGAATGGCCGATCGTTGGGGCACCTCACAGCGAACAACTCTTCCTACCTGGACCAAGGATGCCCGTAACTATGTAGCCCAATTCCAAGGCATGCGAGCACTCGAATGGGTTGATCGCACCTTTCATATTCGCTGGATTGAGCCTCTCGAAGGAAACGAGAAGGCAGTGGGTCTCAACATTCTATTTGATGAAGAACGAGAGCAAGCGCTCAAAGGTGCGGCAGAGAAAAATTCTCCTACCGTCACGAAACCTCTGAGTCTGGTGCAAGGATACGACGGCATTATCGTGTATCATCCACTCAAGATGAATGAGGAATTCGATGGGTTCCTTCCCGCAATTATCTCGGTTGCCGATATCTTCTCGCTCCATCTCGATAAAACTTTCGCCAATAATTTCGTGATGACGGCATCATTTGGGGGGAAAGAATACTTCCGTAGTAAATCTATCACGCCCGCAGTTGAACAAAACGGCGTTTCGAAAGTACTCAATATTTATGACAAAGAGTGGATATTAAATATTTACCCAACGCAATCATTCCTCGAACGTCAGCGATCGTTCTTACCGATTACCGCTCTTCTCTCTGGGATTGTTATCGGATTTCTCCTCGCATTCGCTTCGCACTTTGTCTTGGTCGCTAAACTAAAATCAGAGAGATTGCTTAGAACCGCTAGAGCAATCGAGAAGAACCAAAATGAAAAGGCTCGTCTGATCAGCATTATTGAAGAATCAAGTGATTTTGTCGGCGTCTCTGACCTCGATGGCACTCTGCTCTATCACAACTCTAGTGCCAAACAATTAATGGGCTTTCCACTAGAGCAGAACATGTCGGAGCTTACGACCGCCGATATATACACCGCTGAAGCCTTAAAGGTGTATGAGACTGAAGCCCTACCCACCGTCTTCACCGCAGGGTCATGGCAAGGCAGTAGCATAATCAAACATCGTGATGGGCGCGAAGTTCCTGTCTCTCAAGTACTCACCTTACATAAGGACGCTGAGGGCAATCCGGTGTGTCTCACTACCATCATGCGCGACATGAGCGAGTGGACGAAGGCGCAAGAAGAACTGGAAGCAAAAGAGCGTCTGATGAGGGAATTTGTCACCTCAACTCCTGCCGCGGTCGCGATGTTTGACACGCAAATGAACTACCTAGCGTTTAGTAAGCGATGGATAGAGGACTACAAGCTCGAAGATCAAGACCTAATTGGCAAATGTCACTACGAGGTATTTCCCGACCTACCGCAACGTTACAAAGATCACCATGCCTCGATTCTTAACGGTACACACGAGGTGTTGGCTCAAGAGGACTGCTTCGAGCGAGAGAATGGTGAAAAAGTTTGGATAAATTGGGAGCTACGCCCTTGGATGAATGCCTCAGGTGGAATTGCCGGACTGATGATGTTCACCGAAATCACCACCGAGCGACGCTTGGCCGAGGAGGCTCGCGCAAAAGCGAATCAAATTTACAAACTTCTTGTCACCAATGTAAAAGACTACGCGATTTACTCAATTGACGTCGACGGCAACGTTTTAACATGGAACGGTGGCGCCGAACGGATGAAAGGCTATACGTTTGATGAAGTGATGGGTAAACCATTTTCCATGTTTTGGGCTCCTCAACTCCGCGATAGCAAATCGCTTACGGAGTGTCTCGCGATAGCGAAAAAGTACGGTTCCCACGAATCAGAGGAACGGCATGTTCGTAAAGAC
>CAYGNZ010000666.1:0-1913 GCA_964351345.1 uncultured Bdellovibrionales bacterium
CGGCATCAAGCCAAGCAGCGAGTCGTGACACGTCGCTTTCGGCTACGGTGCCAGAGAGCGCCACGATGCGAATCTTGGGATGCAACACTCGCAGTTGCGTGACCACTTCCTGCGTTTCGGCATCGAGCTGGTCGATTTCGTCCAGCACCACGAGCGGCACCCAGCGGTGCAGATCTTTGATGTTCTGGACGAAGAGTTGGAGTTTGAACAAGGTCAGCACCGCAAAGGGGTGCGCCTTAAACAGCCTCTCACTCAGACCGTAGTCTCGGTTACCGATGACGACCTGGTCAGCTCCGAAGACCTCGACAAGCTCGTCGTACTTCTCGTTACCGAGTGCTCGAGACGGCGTGCAGTAGACTCCACGCCCCGCAAGTTTCAGGCCGTGGATGCCAACTCGGGTTTTTCCACTAGTAGTCGGAGCGACCACCAGCAGATTCTTCTTACCATCCGCAAGCACCTGCTTTGCAGGCTCCTGGTAAGCAAAAGCGTCGGTTTTCATCTCCGACTCCTTGGGCAAAAGGAAAGGTTTGGCGGTGTGACCATCACACTACCTGTCACGAGAAACGCCTGCTTGGGGCATCTCTAATGACAGGCAGCGAAGTTTCACACCGAGCTGCAAAACCACAAAAAAACGCTGTTCCTCAACGAAGCCCCAAACAAAGCGAACATCGTAAGGAGAAACAGTACTGATTTTCTCTACGCGGAAGGAAATAAACCAAAGATCAAGGGAGCTTAAACAAGCCCCAAAAACCGCATTATTTTATCATAAATAGTCGAAAATAAAAGACTCAGAGCACTTGTTTTAAGCTCGAAACAAGAAAGCAGCACGATAGCGCGGATATAAAAGAAAAAGTCGAAAAGAAGAATAAGCTACTGATTTCGCTTAGAAATTAGGAAGATAGACGCTTGCAACGAGCAGCAGAGCGCTAAAAATAAGCAGGAACACATCGAAGGGAGTGGTGCTTGGTCGAAGCGACTGTTCAGACTGCTGTTGGTTCATAATAAAGACCTAGAGTTTTTCAGCTATGCTGTCCCTCTACCGCCTTCCTCATCACCACCCAGCATTCGCCAAGTTCAAAGTAACTATCCAGCCTCATATCAGGCTGAGGAAAAAGAATGCTTCAAAATAAAGTGATTTTTTTGGAAGAAAATTTGGAAATTGAACAGCTACCTACTAGTTCGAACAGATTCCGACACTACTTTTTGCTCTGCTCTAGGTAGCTCACTTCTAGTGATTCGACGTACGCTGCTCCCTTCTCCACTTTTAGCCACAGCTTTTTACCATTCGGCTTACGTCCTTTGAGTTCCCAAAGAAGGAACTGTTCTTCGCTACCTTGAAGAAACTGAACTTCGAGCGGCTTCTCTTTGTCAAACTGCAAATAAAGCGCTGATTCAACTCCTGGACGAGCTTGATGTGCGAGAACCTTCACTGCAATGAGTGCTTTTTCTGAAACCTTAACCTCGGCCTTGGCAGAACTGAAACCACTTCCAGGAGCACCGAGCGTGCGGGAGACTTCCACATTCTCTGTTTGGCGCTGCTCGGCAATCGCCAAGGAGGTAGTGAGCAATAGATGAAGAAGCAAGGCGCTTGCAGTAAATAGGGATCGTACTCTCATGCCTGAGAGAAGTACCACACCCTGAGCGTTGAGGACAGTCCGAGCTACTAAATGAACAAGTCGAAGTTAGTATCAGTGTCGCCGATATCTGCATAAAGCGCGCCTGGGTAGGCAAGTCGCGCATCGAGTCCCAAGTGATTCTCGATTATTTGAGAGACTACCCCGCGAATATCGTAATGTGCGGGCCAGTTATGGGTCTTTCGCTTCGACTGGCCATCAAGCTCCAACGCACGTAGAATTTCGGCCCTGCTAAGAATGTCTCCGCCCGCGATTCCTTTCTTAATTTTTCCGCCGAGC
>CAYGNZ010000667.1:0-1908 GCA_964351345.1 uncultured Bdellovibrionales bacterium
GGCGGAAAGGGAGCACGGGATTTTACGGTATTGGGTGATACGGTAAACGTTGCATTTCGCCTAGAAGGAGTTGGTGCGGTCAAAGGCTGGCCAGTGACAATTAGCGCAAGCACTGCAGAGCCTGTCCTTGAGCAGTTCCCCCTTGTGAGCATGGGGCCAGTGATAGTCCAAGGTCGTTCTGATACGGTCGAGGTCTATACCTTCAAAGACTAATTCAAAAAAATCAGCGAGTACACGTGGTCAGCGATCAAGAGCGGAAACGAAGCGAAGAAATGCGCTCAGATTGGGAGCAACGCATCGCTTCAGACTATCGCTTTTGGATGAGTGATGGCGTTGCCAGCGATGAGGTGATGTGGGAGACCGGTAAGCGCGACCTCGCCTCTTTGCTGGGCAGTTTCGCTGAAGCAGATACCGCTTCCTGGCGCGTGCTCGATGTTGGCTGCGGCGTGGGCCGTTTAATCAAGGCAGCGGCACCTCGATTCGCCGAAGTTCTTGGCGCCGATATTTCTGAGACTGCGATTGCGAAGGCGAAGACGTTTCTGGCCAAAGAAAAAAACGTCAGTTTGGAACGTATCACGGGAGTAACCTTACAGCAGATCGACAGCGATAGTCTTGATGCGGTGTATTCCTTTGCTGTTCTGGGGCACATTCCAACGCAAGTTTTTGTGGCGTATCTACTTGAGATCAACCGCGCCTTACGACTTGGCGGTAAAGCGTTCTTGCAGATATATCTTGGCCGTGAGCAACAAACCGTTATTGAGGATACCCTTGCGGTGAGAAGTTACGATGAACAGCGCCTCCGCGCGACCCTCACTACAGCCGGATTCGGGGTTTGCGACCTGGAAGAGTTGGTGATGCCCTTTGACGCGAGAGATGTTGAGCGAGGTATCTTCCCTTTCGTATTACGAATTGAAAAAATAGCGACACCGAACTGCTCAGCAGAAGAACTCCAGAGATCGCTTGTCGAAATCAGCGAAGAGTCTGCGGATGCAGCCTGGCCCGGCTCTCGACTGGAGTATCAAATGTCTATCACCCGTGTGCATCAACTCATCGCGGAAGGCAAACTGGAACGCGCGCGAGAGATGCTTGAATTCGCGGTCAATCGGTATAAAGATGCCGAAGATGAGGCCTATAAAGTATTGCGTGAACTTCAAGCAAAGTAGGGAATAGAGACGCGATGAAACTTGCCACCCTTTGTTATCTCAAGCGCGACGGAGAGACCTTGATGCTCCTGAGAAACAAAAAGCGCAATGACATTCATCAAGGAAAGTGGAATGGCCTGGGAGGAAAATTTGAGCCGGGCGAAACACCTGAAGAGTGTGCGGTGCGTGAAGTTGAGGAGGAGAGTGGTTTGCGGATTAGTAATCCAAAGCTTTGCGGACTTTTGACCTTTCCCAAGTTCAAAGACGAGGAAGATTGGTACGTCTATGTCTACACTGCCGATGAATTCGATGGAGAGCTGTGTGAATCGGCAGAAGGGCAGCTCTCCTGGATTCCTGATGCGGAGCTTTTAGCACTTCCTCTCTGGGAAGGAGACTACTCGTTTTTGCCCTGGATTGAGCAGGGGAGATTCTTTTCTGCAAAATTTGAGTACAAAGACAAAAAGCTCTGCGACAAGCAGGTGGTATTCCACGAGCGGAGTTTCTAGATAACAATTTTCGGACAGCGTACATGAAAAGAGCGTCAGGGGTACTGTTTGCTGGCCTTCCCCTGACGACTCTAGATTGTGTTGTTGATCGCGAGAAGCGAAGTGTTTTTTACTACTGTATTGAGTCTAGCACTCGCAATCTCACGGTTTCCTCACGGGCCCATACTTTATCCGTGATATTGGTAAGTGCTTAGTTCTAAAGGGGTTTCTCCTGTTTTTGCTTCCTAAGACGGGCTTGGATCTGGACGAATTAGCTAGCG
>CAYGNZ010000668.1:0-1902 GCA_964351345.1 uncultured Bdellovibrionales bacterium
TCTTCCCTCCGTAGAGAGGTGAAAGTTTCGCGACAAAAAACTTCGTGAGTTCCGCAATATCCTCACGCCGTTCACGCAACGGCGGCATTTCAATATTCACGACATTGACGCGATAAAATAAATCTTGGCGGAACTGTCCCTCTTTAATTGCGGTCTCAAGACTTCTGTTTGTCGCGGCAAGCACACGGACATCGACATGCATTGGTTTCGCGCAGCCCACGCGATAAAACTCTTTTTCCTGCAAGAAGCGCAGCATCTTTACCTGGACGGGCAGACTAAGTTCTCCAATCTCATCGAGAAAAAGAGTTCCTCCGTCTGCGAGCTCAAAATGCCCGATACGCTGCTCCACGGCATGAGTAAATGCGCCCTTCTCATGACCAAAGAGTTCCGATTCGATGAGAGACTCCGGAATAGCCGCACAGTTAATCGCAACAAACGGTCCGGTAGCTCTGGCGCTTCGAAGATGAATTTCGCGCGCAATAAGTTCTTTCCCTGTCCCGGATTCGCCAGTAATGAGAATCGTCGTATCACGCTTGGCAAGCTGCTCTACTTTTGAATACACCTCTGTCATCACGGGATGGGAGCCAACCATCGAACCAAAGTCACCGCCTATCTCGGCAACATCGGTTCGAGAATGCTCGTGTGTTGCGACATGCGTGGGACTTGAGCGCCCCGCAGCACCCTGCTCTAGTGTCTCTGCAACGAGACTGAGTAACTCATCAACGTCGAATGGCTTGTTAAGATAATCGACCGCTCCAAGCTTAATCGCCTGAACCGCGGTCTTTACCGTCTTTGAGGCGGTCAGCATGATTACGGGTAGCAGTGGGTAGTCTTCGCGGAGACTTTCAAGCAAGGCAATGCCGTCAATACCAGGCATCATCACATCAAGAAGAACGAGATCGAATTCCTTGTGCTGCTCGGTAAAAAGTAATAGCGCTTCATCGCCGTTCTCAGCGACTTCTACTTCATACGTTCGACTGAGAATCATCTGAAGGGACTCTCTTACAGAGGACTCGTCGTCGACTATCAGTATTCGCTTTTTTTCGTCTTGGCTTTCGAAACCGACCATGTAGTAAAACCCGCTGCAAGAGTGGAAGTTTTCTCGCCTGGATCGTCTAAATTAGCGAATATAAGGTCAAGATTGACCCTATAGGCGCTCTAAGACAGAATCCCGGCAACGTTTGAATTTATGATGCACATTTTCGGGCATCCGACGTTGTAAACTTGAACAATTTTGAACCATTTTCTGAGTTTTTTACTCACGAACCTCGATGGCCCTAAAATAGTATGCATTTTCGCATTTTTATCCTGCTAGTACTGCTTCTCACCCCAGGCGTATCCCTGGCTCAGACCCCACAAGTTTCTTTATTCGAGTATCGACTCGCGGAATGGGAGTTTCCCAAATCAGTGCAAAAATACGTCGAACAGGCAGACGCTGCGGCCTTGTTAAAATCGAAGAATAAATCCAAGGCAATGGCGCAGCTCAAAAGCTGCAGAAAAAGTACGGCAGATGCTCGCTCGAGCCTAAGCCGAGGAGTTCATGACGAACTCTTTGAAATAAGTGGATACTGCGCTGAAGCAATGGGCAATGAAAAGCAAGCTCTCAAAGACTATCAGTCCTCATTGCAACTGCGTTCAACGAACCCGCGTGCACGATTTCGAATGGCCAAACTGCTACAAAACGCAGGGCAACATGAGCAGGCTATTCGAGAATTTAAGGAAGTACTCTGGGAGTCAAAAAACTCTCAGCATGAAATACTCTTCTCTATCGCAAAATCCCTACTCGCCTTAGAGAAGGGACAGCAGGCATTCAAAATTGCGGAACAAGCTCGACTAAAGAATCCAAGCTACCTACCTCTTCTCCGTCTCCTCGTAGAACTTCGGGAGAAAATGATGCTCATC
>CAYGNZ010000669.1:0-1902 GCA_964351345.1 uncultured Bdellovibrionales bacterium
GTTTGGAACGTTGACGAATTGTTTCATTGTTGAGCTACCAATACGTTAAGGAACGGCAAAAGACTAAACGTTCGCATCTATTCTACGGTGGAACGTGAAGTTATACACGTTCTCATAGTCACTCCCAATGAAGATATCAGCTCGGAATTGGCGGGTGCATTCAAAGCCATGGGCCTCGATAGTCTTTTTCAACTCGAGGTCAGTGTCGACTTCAGTGTTTAGCTCGATCAAAATACTTTTCACTTGGGGGTTTTGCAAAAGTGTAGAACTGCCGGCGATAATTGCGGGTTCGAGACCGTCGACGTCTATCTTTATGTGATGCGGAATACCAAATTCCTCTCTCGTTGATAGATCATCAAGGGAATACGACTGAACTCCCTGGGAGTGGACTGGAGAAAAGGCATGCCCGTCAAAACCACTGTCTGCGTTCAGGCTGTGCAAGGCAGAGCCTGTGCGCATTTCAGAAACTTGCAATCGCTCGAAACCAGTGGTTTCCGATATCGCAAAATTAAAGGCAGTGACGCGATCCTGAAGTTGGTTGAGAAAAATATTTTTGTTGAGAATTGCGAAATTCGATGCTTCGGGCTCAAAGGCAAATACTCGATGGCCCTTGAGTCCCGCATATACCGAGTACAAGCCGACGTTTGCTCCTACATCGAACAATACGTCTCCTTCGGCAAAGCTATCGATCCATTCAAGCGTGTCAGGCTCTTTGGTGAAAAATGAATGCGCACGCCAAAAGGTAATGTTGTTTGAGCAGGCAAGAGAAAAGGAGCCGTATTTCGAGGAGAGGGAATAGACCGGATCGGCACTCTGTAGGAGGCGGGTATTGAGCCGATTCGCTGAACGAAAGAATGCGGAAAACGGCTTCTCTGCAATTCCGAACAGGGTGTGTTTAAGCGCCATCTGATTTCCTCCTGCGGCTTGCTTTGGTTACTTCCTTCATGCGACCTGTCTTAATCCTTCAATGCCGATTCACGTTATACGAGAAGTCCATCACTACGGAGAACCTACGCTTCTTATCCGCGCTTGAGTTGTCGTTGACTCAGCAACGAGGGACAACTCCTGTCGCCAACGCGGAAACTCCAGATTAAAGCAGAAAAACTCGGGGGGCAAACAAAGACGGGGTGGAGCTTGGAGTTGCAGACAAAACTCCTGAAGATTCGAAACAAAATCTACCGAGACCGCAAAGAGGAGGGGGCTGAGGTTTATCTGCTGAGGATAATGGCACACAATGACATGCCCGCCCTGCCAGGCAACTTCAACACCAATCGTTGAGGAGTTTGCTACCATAGCGACATCCGCCCATTGAATTAACTCACTCGCGTCTTCAGTCACAAACGAAGCATGCTCGGGCAATGCGTGCTTGCCAAGCAGTTGCCGGGCATCGCTAAACGGGTGTGCTTTGATTTTTATTTCTCGGTAGCGTTTAAGATCCTGAGGTCTTGCCGAAAAAAGCAAATCCAGTTGAAAGCGAGCAATACTCTCAACCGCGTCGAGAGCGACAAACAAGCGGCGATTCTCTTGGGGCAGTGGTTTCTCCAGCAGGCGGAGATGAGAGGGCGAGAGGTTACTGTAGCGATGTGCCTCTACCAGTCCGACTACCTCTTGGGGGAAGCTTTCACGCAGGAACGCTTCGACGTAGGGGCTGTTACAGAGAATACGGTCTGGATGGGGATAGCGGAGCTTTGAGCGAGTGATGCTGGGATGAAGCCGAATCCGTAAATCGTTTGGTGAAACAGTGGAGTGTTGAAAACCGACTAGTGGAGCAGAGAACTGATCCTTCCAGTGCGAGCAAAGTGCGCGTTCCCAGGGGCAATTTTCCCACACATAGACGCATTGGCGAGGAGCGTTGATTCGCGTGGAGAGATTGGCAAAGATCACATCGTAGTAGCAGGCTGC
>CAYGNZ010000670.1:0-1895 GCA_964351345.1 uncultured Bdellovibrionales bacterium
TTTCGGAGGCTTCAGCAGCGGACTCTGCTGAAAAAAGCGCCAGCTAGATACACTTACTCTTTCATGCGGTAGCCGACGCCGAGGATTTTTTCCACGTGTCGCGCGGCGCGTTTCAGTTTCGAGATGAGTTCGTTGACTTCGCTTTCCATTTCGGCGCGCTTTACCTGGGGGTGCTCCCTGCGAATGTAGCCGAGGATAAGGTCCTTGGTTTGCAGGACTCCCGGATGGCGCATGAATAAGAACATAACCCGAAGCTGGAGCTCTGTAAGCGGAACATTCTCTCCGTCTACCAGAAGTTTGCCGTTTTCAGGAAACAGCTCCATTTCGTGCAGCTTGATGCTTGGTCCAGACGGCGGAGGCTCGGGTTCCGGGGCTTCAGTCCGCCGAAGTGCAGACCGGATTCTCGAGAGTTTTATTCGAGTGCTCGTCTGTTTTGTAATGTAGTCGTCTGCGCCGAGCTCAAGACCCTTAACGACGACGTCTTCCTCGCCGATTGAAGAATGCAAAATAATCGGCAGTGACTTTGTTTCCGGGGCAAGCCGCAGCGCCCGAAGCAGCTCGAGGCCGTTCATTCCCGGAAGCATGACGTCTAGTACGAGAAGAGCAATGTCGTCTTGTTGTTTTAAGGCCAGCAGACCGTCGCGAGCTGAGTTCGCTTTCGTAACTTGGTAGTTCGACTTCGTGAGAAGCAGCTCCATTACGTCAAGGACGTCTTGGTCATCATCAACGATAAGTATATGAGGTTCGCTCATGTAATGCTGCGCCGTGAAGACTTAATTCCCTGATAAGACAGACTAAAACGATGAGTATAGGTTGCTTCGTGTCATTACACCAGCAAGGATCTCCTTCTTAGTACGTCGGTAAGCTGCGTGTTGGGCATAATAGGTTTTTCCGAGCGACATTTCCGAATGATATACCCAAGAATGCCGCGGCCAGGATGCAAGACAGAGCCCTTAGGCCGATGGGACGCCTTAGTGCAGCCTTCTCGTGTCCGCGTAGATACCCAAGTTTCGAGGAGAAACTGCTTCCTTAAAGTATTCCGCAACCTCAACTCGGCATCCGTGCTCGCTCAAAAACAAGGCTCGATCAAGAATGATATACAGCTCAATGAGTCGACCTGCACTTGCCCTGATAATGTTGGCACAAATCATTTTTCGCACCCGCTCCTGGTGTATCGGAGAAGCGTAAAACTTCTCTAAGTCCTTCGCGTCAACACTGGTAATATCCATACGCGCAAGTTGTTCAAGGCCATACTCAGCAAAACTGCCTCGATACAGCGCGCGCGAGGAATTTCCCAAGCCGACAAACTGTCGCAGTCCTACCTCGTGGTAGAGAAACAGGTGAATCATATAGCGAAACTGCTTTACTCGCTTTGAAAGATAATACGCAGAGACGCTGTCTTGATGCGAGCGGCTGGCAAGCGTGAGAGCCGGGCCCGAAAGGGGAATCGGATGGCGTTTGCTTAGCTCAGACATTTGCAAATCTTCGGGCTGCGTCTTGTAGTAGCAGCAGCCGAAATTTAAGAGTACTCCGGCGCCTTGTGACGCGTAAGAGCGAAGTATCCGCGAAGCAAGCGAACCACAGGTGTGCAGCCCTAGGCTCACGGTGTCGCTGCTGAGAGAGGGGAGTTCTTGCGTGAGAATATCGCAGGTCTCGTAGCGTAGTTCTGCGGCAGCCGTAGCGTGGATTTTTTCTGCTCTTTGTTTGCCCAGCTGCTGAAGTGCTTCATCAAAGTCAATGCATACGCTTGCAATTCCGCAATGATGGGAGAGTATCTGCGAGAGATAGCCGATTCCGCCGGCGAAATCGAGCGCCTTCGCTACCCGCTCATTGACTGCGAGTTCTTTGACCAAGGCGGCGAGAATACGGATTTCATGCTCTTTCTTTCCACGAAC
>CAYGNZ010000671.1:0-590 GCA_964351345.1 uncultured Bdellovibrionales bacterium
CACCATGACTTCTACTTGCGGAGCTGTTGGCTTGCCGATACGGCTCAAAGATTCGTTCTTGAAGCTCAGGCTCGATACCAATTCCCGAGTCTTCCACGAAAATATGGAGAATACATTCATTCGGGCTTGCATCTTCAACGTTGATACTGACGACAACCTCTCCACCTGACTCGGTGAATTTAAGGGCATTCCCAATTAGATTTGAAAGTACTTGTTGAATGCGATTGCTGTCGCCCGTGAGTTTTTCGGGCAAATGCGGCGCTTCAAAACGTAACGCAATACCATTTTGCCTTGCATCGGTTTGGAATAAGCTGTTGCTGCGCGAGACAAGCTTTGCCGGGTCGAAGGGTCGAGGCAAGATGCTGAGTTTTCCGGCTTCAATTTTCGAGAAGTCGAGTACGTCACCAATCAAGGACTTCAGAGTCTTGGAGGCGACGTTGAGATTTTCTACATCTTCTCGTTGATCCTCGCTGAGCTTTGTTCGCACAAGGAGCGCCCCGAGAGAAATAATTGCGTTAAGCGGAGTGCGAATTTTATGGCTCATATTGGTGGGAAATTCAGTCTTTCGCTTTGTTTGTTACATATTCTAC
>CAYGNZ010000671.1:600-1377 GCA_964351345.1 uncultured Bdellovibrionales bacterium
TCCGTTGGGTTATCTGGTCCTCAAGTGAGTTATGCAGCTTCTCAAGCGCATTCCTCGTTCGCAGTACCTGGGCCGCAATCGCAGTTCTCACTCTCACTTGGTTGAACTCCAAGGGCTTTACAATGTAGTCGTTTGCTCCCGCTGCGATTGCATGCTCGATATCACTCAAATCAGATTTCGCAGTGCACATCACGACGTAAAGGTCGGGGTAGTTGGAATTGCCTCGAATATGACGACAGAGCTCAAGGCCATCCATGTCCGGCATCACCCAGTCAATAAATGCGAGTTGAAAAGGACCGGCATTATCTAATACCTCAATCGCTTCAGCCGAGCTGCCGACAGTAGTGATGTCTAATCCAATGCTTTCTAGGAAACGAGCGAGTAACGTCTGAGAGCTTAGATCATCATCGACCACGAGTGTTCGCGTGCCATTGAGTTCAAGAGTGTGAGGGGAGTTAGGCATGGGGTACAGCCGCTCTGTGCATTAACCGTGATAGACGAATGACTTATGGATATTTGAGTTTCGTTGCTCACATGCAACCGCAAGTCCATCCGCGAGACTTTCTAGGTTTAAGGGTTTTAGCACGTAGGAATCTACACCCGCGGACATGGCCTCGACTAATTCTTCCTGATCCACATCAGAGGTGACCATGATGAAGACCGCATTTTCTGTGTGCGGGGTTTCTCTGGCGTGACGTAGCACCTCAACACCTTTCATGTCAGTCAAATTGTAATCACAGATAATAATATCAAAAGGGGTTTCGTTGATGCATCGTT
>CAYGNZ010000671.1:1387-1893 GCA_964351345.1 uncultured Bdellovibrionales bacterium
GAATTTCGAAAGGAGCGAGTTCTCGTAGTAGGACTCGCAGAAGTTTTCGAGTCGCCCGAACGTCATCAACAATTAAGACTGAGGGAGTCTGCTTCACTGTACTGGCGGAATCCATGGCATACTATCAAGCGTTGTTCGTGTGTAATAGATTGAGGCTACGGGGCTCTGCCCACTAAGTATGTATCGGCAACCGCTTGCGAAAAAATTAGTGGAAATCCAGATACGGTACGTGCTCAAAACCACTGGTTTTATCGGCTTAATTTAGCGATTTTTGCTCGTGATCCGGAGCGATGAGTTTGCTCGTTGTTTATTGAGTGTGATCTATCTCAGGCTCGCTCGAGCGAGGGGAATGCTTCTCGAGTAGCTCTTGGACCAAATCGATATACGGCTGAGAACTCCAATCCCTTTCCTTGGATATACGGATCAACGAAAGCTTGGTTTTAGGATCGAACACACGAATGAGTGTTCCCGTTGGGGAGACGAAAAAACTCTCCGGGAAGCCGTTA
>CAYGNZ010000672.1:0-1891 GCA_964351345.1 uncultured Bdellovibrionales bacterium
CGCGAGGGAGATGACTCGTCCGCCTCACTTCAGTATAAGCAAGCCTGTGCGTTTCACGATTATTGCTACCGACACGGTGCGGCTACCTATGGTTACACACAAGCGGACTGCGACTACATGTTGCTCGATCACTCCTACCGACTTTGTTGGGCTATTGCAGAAAGTAGAGAAAGTCAGAATAAATGTGCAACAACGGCTCGCAAGATTGTACTCGGTGTTAGACTCGACGGTAGCGAGAGTTTCAAACATGCTGATCGCCTGCATTTGGAGGCTCTTGTTCAGACTGCTCATAAGGGATGCAGCAGTGTTTTAGACCAGCGACTCGACGATGATAAAACGTCGACCTACTTTGAGTTTGACCCTTACCCAGTAAGGTCTCGTGAATATACAATTTATCGGATTGCCGATGCTCCAGAACGTTGGAGTGATGAGGATTCAGCCAAGGCTCCAAGTTTAAGGCGGTTAAAGGCGCTATATACTTTCAAGATTCGACCAAGTGGAACTTTGTTGTTAGTTCATTACCTGAGTGAAACTCCAGGCGCAACTATGTACAAGGCTATCCTTCCGGCACATTACTCGTTTTTAACAGCACCACCGCTCATTAGCGTCTTAGTAGATTCTTCTGGGGGGGAGCGAAGTGCTATGGTTTGGTGGCGACGCTACAACTTATCTGGTACAGGTGGCAAGCTGGCACTACTACGCTTAGGGAAAGCTGGTTTGGATGATTGGCAGAGACTGTATTCAGGCGGCATGGAGAATGAATGCCCCATTGGAGAGCCTGACCAGGGAGAAATTCATATGAAAGCTAGTAATGTAGGTTTAAATGCGGTATCGCCTGAGATTGCCATCGGTAAGAACCCAATTTTCTGCGACGATAGCAAATTCTCTGAATTACATTCCACGCCGAGTGCGCGGTCAGCTGAGGGACTGCGGCTAATGGCTCTGAGGACGCATTCGTGCTCGAAAAGTGAGGATAACAGACTTTGCATATTAGACTTTGATTTGAATAGCTCAGAATACTGGCAACCACAGGAGCCTCGCAGAGTGCGAGACCTGATCAATGCGAATAATGATCCCGACCGTTATAGAAATTTCATCGCAGGGGCATTTCAGTTGGGGAGTGGCGATCATGTAAGGCTTGCTTGGCTTCGACGTGGAGGCGCTGATGGTGAAACTTTTCAGGATGAAGCGCGGCTCCGGCAAGCTTACTCGGTAGGTAATACAAGTATGAGCGATGGCGTTGTGAAACTTGACAAGTTTGGCGAGCTTGATGAGCCATTGGTTGTAGTTGACCGTGATTTGAAAATACCGCGTTTGCTGTCTATCTCAGCCAATAGGCCGCGATCACTTTCTCCTTTTGTCCATAACAAGATACTTAGCTGGAAGACATGGTCGGTACCTTCTTTGAGGTCTACATCACCTCCCGACCGGTGTATTCCAGTAGACAAAGCATCTCTGGACCATCCTCCCGAAGACAGCCTAAAGTTTGACTTTGAATGTACCCCCAACGGAGGTGAGGTTCCTCACGGCATTGATACTACTTGGATTCTTCGTCCTCCGGTCGTCTTCCGCTCGCCTGAAGCCGGAACTTTTGTTATTTTCCACCGGTACACAGTAGAGAATGATGGGCAAGAAATTCTCCTTCAGATGAGAGTATTTTCCCTAGCCGAGCGTGGCGCTGGGCAGTGGAAAGACGGTATGTTGATTGAAAGGTCACTGGATGCTAAGTCGTTTTCGACCTTGGCCGCTGATTTCATACACAAAACTAAGCAAGGCAAAGACATGGATAGAGCTGATGAAGAAGCGCTAAGCAGTGAGCTGAGGCGTCTGCGGGCGACTCCATTGCTTGTCGACGATATCGATAGTGATTCTTGCCTGGAAGCTATTCTTC
>CAYGNZ010000673.1:0-1888 GCA_964351345.1 uncultured Bdellovibrionales bacterium
GCGACAAAGAGGATGCCGGCCTCATTGGCACGTTCTATCGCTTGATACAGTGCGGTAGAGTAGCCCCCGCCACCCCAAGAGTTGTTCAGCACCTTGATGTTGACTCCACGCTGTTTCATCGTAACCGCGTAGTCAATCACTCGAATCGCACCAGTGGTGCTACCAGAGCCATTGGAGGCAAGGAACTTAAGCGCCATGAGCTTAACGTTCCAGTTTACGCCAACAACTCCTTCAGAGTTGTTTCCTTTCGCTCCAATGGTCCCCGCACAGTGTGTGCCGTGATAGTGGTCGTCAAATGAGTTACCCGTATTGGTAATCCCGTTCCAACCGTAGATATCGTCGATATAGCCGTTGCCATCGTCATCAATGCCGTTGCCAGCAATCTCGCCTGGATTCTGCCACATGTTTGCCGCGAGGTCAGGATGATTCCAAGCAATACCGGTATCGACCACGCCGACCACAATATCTGAGTCCCCGGTTGTGGTGTCCCACGCTTGCGGGGCATCAATGTCAAAGTTCTGGTTTGACGTGTTATTGAGGCCCCACAAGGAACTGTACGATGCGTCGTTTGGTGTCGTCTCACTCGTGTGAACAATGTAATCGGGCTCTACGAATTCAAGAATGCCGAGGTCAACTAGTTGCCACGCGTAGTCAACATCAAGACCGCGATCAGGAAAGATCGCCGTATAGGCTTCGATAATATCTAGATCACCTTCAACTTCAGGTGTCCCACCGAGGCCCAGAATAATCGCGCTTCTGAGCTGCTCATCGTTGTAGTGCTCTAGACCGTTTGTTCGTGCCCGCAGGTTCTCTGCCCAGCCAGATGTAAAGCCAATGACATAGCGGTTCGGGACCACCTCGACATTCTGCGCTGAAGCGGGGAGCGATAGAACAGTGGAAAGCAGCAAGCAAACTGCAAGGAGACGTGTGAAATAGAATACTCGTTCGAACATCAAGAACAACCGTAGGAAAACCGCGTACGAAAAAGCCCTCAAACGTTTAAAGGTCCAAAGACTCCAAGGTAATAGTTGCAAGATGTCGGCCAGCAGCCCACGGGGATTAATCTGTAATAATCGATTCGGTTTATCGAGCGAAGCGCTTGTTGAGCTAAGAATTATGGGTAGTTAGTTACCCACTCTTCCAGTTGCTATGCACCTCAATTCATAGGGGATTTCAGGAGAGACTGGGAGAGAGAAGGCTTTTATAGAAACCTTTCTAACTACCTGAAAAGATTAGTTAAATAAAATGGGGCTTATTTCCGGCGGGAAGAGAGTAAATGCCACAACTTTTGCAGGCTACGCACAAGACTAAGTAGAACATTGCATAAGTAGGCTTGCGTCTTCTTCAAGCAGTTTTCAGGTTTTTTCAATTTTTGGAGAATGTTAAAGATGTCAGATCCTCTCGTTGTTCAATCTCAGGAAACAACACCGTCTCTTAGCGCCGAGGAGGAAATTAAACTTCCTTCAGTATCATCAAATCGCAGACGAGGCTTTGCTGCCCAAAATCCGCAAGAGCGATTCGAGCAAGCCTCCATTCAACTCAAAGCAGGCCTCAACTCCGATCTAAGTGCAGAAGCAAGAAAAGCGTATCTTACCGTTGCAGGCAGTACGCTGAGAGCTTTGTCGGAAATAGATGATAATCCAGAAATTAAACAAGCATCACTCTACAACCTTGGATTCTGTGAGCGGGCACTTGGAAATGATGCCGCCGCGATTAAGGCATTCACTTCATACTTGGAGAATGCTGATCCAGAGAAAAAAGAGGATCAACTTCGCGTACTAAAAGAACTTGCCAATGCTCATTTTGATCAAGGTAGTGCAGCCAAAACCTTAGAGCCCGAACATTTGCGTGCAGCCGATGAGGCATACAGCAAAGCCTTAACTCTTCT
>CAYGNZ010000674.1:0-1878 GCA_964351345.1 uncultured Bdellovibrionales bacterium
GCAGCGCCGTGCCACAAACCGCTGACAAAGGTAGTCAGCGCCAGGTTGCGAGTGGTACAGGCAGCACTTGCGCGGTTTCCGCCCAGAGGGATATAAACGTAGTTGCGGAAGAAGCGCGACATCGTCATATGCCACTTCTGCCAAAACTCGGACATGTTGCGAGCCAAGTAGGGAAAATTAAAATTCTCGGGTATATCGAAACCGAGGACTGCCGCGGAGCCTATTGCCATGCTCGAGTATCCGGAAAAGTCGGCGTAGATCTGTATTGAGTACCCAAATAGCGCCATCCATAAGGTAAATGAATCGTAGGCTGCTGGATTGGCAAACACGGGATCAACAAGCGCCGCCCCAAGAGTATCTGCGATAAAGATCTTCTTAAAATAGCCCTGAAGAAAGCGAAGAAGCCCCCATTGAATCCTCTCTAGGGAGAAGCGGCGAGGAGCATCGAGTTGATACAAAAACTCTTTTGCCCGCACGATCGGCCCGGCCACCAGCTGCGGAAAAAACGCGACAAAGCAGGCAAAATCTATCCAGGAACGGCTCGGCCGCAGTTGACGCCGGTAGATATCGAGGGAGTAGCTTAAGGTTTGAAAGGTATAGAATGAAATGCCGACAGGCAGCGTAATATCCAGGGTGCTTTGCGAAAGCTCCACCCCGAGCGAAGCGGCAAGTCTCGCGAAGGAATCAATGAAAAAATTGTAATATTTAAAGTATCCGAGAATGCTGAGATTTACCGCGAGGCTAAGAAACAGCCAGGCCTTTCGATCGCTCTCGCGCACTGCTTCATAGATCTTCTGACCTGCAATATAGTCAACGACGGTTGAAATAAGAATGAGACTAAGAAAACGCCAATCCCAACAGGCGTAGAAATAGTAGCTTGCTGCTAAGAGGAAGACGTTTTGCAGGCGTCGGCTCAGCTTCCAGTAGACAAGGAAAACAAATCCGAAAAAGCCAAGATACTGTAGAGAGGAAAAAATCACCCGGCGCCTACCTCAAAGCCGGAAGGCGCCTCAAGGCATTTGCCGGACAAAGCCGCGACGAATGTCGTTTCAGTTTGGAAGCCGATAGCCGCGCTTCTCTTCATCAGAATGCTCCCGATAGAGAATCGAGATATTGCCGATAAGCGCCACAAGCGATGCTCGACACTCTTCAGCTAAGCGCCGGCTCAGCTCCTCCCGCTCAGTTTTGCAATCAACAAACTTTACCTTAACGAGTTCATGCCGGTCCAGGGAGCGTGCGGTCTCCTCAACCACCGATTCGCTCAAACCGAGCTTGCCAATCTGCACATTGGGGCGCAAATGATGCGCCTCTGCTCGAAGATATTTTCTCTGCCTGGGATTAAGGGTATCCATCGTTTGCCAAAATGAGGGGGAACACTGCTGCATAAAACGGGGGATTATGTAGCAGAAAGCTGTGAGAATGTCACCCTCCGTGGGCGAACTCAGGATACAGCGTCATTCCACCGTCAACATAGATAGTCGCCCCGGTGATATAGTCCGCCTCATCCGAGGCAAGCCAGGCGGCTACGTTGCCGATATCATCGGGCTCCCCGATGCGTTTATACGGAATAAGCGTAAGGAGCGACTGCATTGCCTCGGGGGTCTCCCAGGCCTCGGTATTAATTGAAGTTCGTATGGCGCCGGGCGAGATACTGTTGACCCGAATCTTCTGCGGGGCAAGTTCCTGCGCGATGCTCTTCATCATCAACATCACTCCCCCTTTTGACGCCGCGTAGTTGACATGACCAGCCCAGGGAATCACATCGTGGACCGAGCTGATACAAATGATCTTTCCGGCCGCTTTAGAAACTTCGGGGACAACGCCTCGACGCTTGAACTCGCGAACGGCCTCACGCGCACACAAAAATTGCCCGGTAAG
>CAYGNZ010000675.1:0-1475 GCA_964351345.1 uncultured Bdellovibrionales bacterium
ATGCTCGATCGCATTCGCGAGGAAGTCCGGCACCGCAACATCAACGACGCCGTGTCTCTCAGCAACATCGCAGAATCAGCGCTTGAGTCAATGTCGAACATCCTCATCCGGCAGAGAGAACTTGCCACTCAGGCAGCCAATGGCGCTCTTTCTCGTTCTCAGCGCAGTTCACTTCATGAAGAAATGAGTGCGCTCACGACTGAATACAATAGAATTGTCGATAGTGCTGAGTTTAATGACCGGGGAATCTTTGTCCCCACTGATGACTCGTATCGCATACAGGCGGGCTATGGTGAGGATGGAGCTATCAGTTTCACCACCACGAGTAATGTAGGAACAAACGTGGGTGACGGCACATTTCAACAAAACCAAGCTGCAGCCTGGGGACTTTCGAATTATTTAGCAACGGGTGATTTCAATGAGGATGGTTCAGTTGATGTTGTCACGAACGTTGCTGTGTTCGAAAATGACGGGCAAGGAGGATTCACCTCAACTTCAATCAATACCCCTCCAACCTCATACAAAAGTGTCGGCACTGGCGATATCAATGGTGATGGCCACCTTGACGTGGTACGCATCACTTCCAACTCTAATATCAACTCCTATCTGAATATCACGGTAAATCTTGGAAATGGCGACGGAAGCTTTAGTGCAGACATTGTCACTCTTACCAATGAAGGCGCGCCATCTCTGGCTACTCCCTTTGATCTCGTCGTCGCGGACATTAACGGGGATGGTCGGGACGATGTGCTCTTCACCGATGATAGTCGCCTTGACGTTGGGTATATGTTTGGTAAAGCTGACGGGACCTTTTCTGAGGAAAGTCGTATTGACAGTGGAATTGGCTATCAAACGTACAATATATCGGTCGGTCACTTTAATGGCGATGACCTATTGGATGTAGCCACCACCGGTTCAGGTAGCAGAGCGGAAGTTTTTCTTCAGCAAGCCGATGGAACCTTTACGCAAAGTCAAACCTTTGCCTCGGTAAATATGTCAGTCAACAGGGAGCAGCGTTTTGTTGGGGACTTTAATGGGGATGGCTTTGATGATTTAGCGCTTCTTCGATCGGTAAGCGACCTCGAAATAATGCTGAATCAAGGAGATGGAACCTTCACTTCTGGTGGAACCTTCGATGCAAGTTCGCTTACGCTTATAAAAACCCAGGACATAAATGGGGATGGTGTTGAGGACCTGCTAGGAATTGCAAGCAATGCCAGCTCTGTGTTGATTGGAAACGGAGATGGTTCATTTCAAGCAAGTCTTGATACCTCAGCTACGATTGCAGCATTAGGCGCAGCTATTGATTTCCTCGATGTCGATGGCGACGGGGCAATTGACCTGATAGATCGCGCAAGCTACTTACTCTCAAATACGGAACGTTCCGTCCACATCTCTCAAAAGTCGCTCTACACGCGTCAAGACGCCCTTGCGGCAATCCCGCGTATCGACGAGGAACTTGAAAGAATTAGCAG
>CAYGNZ010000675.1:1485-1871 GCA_964351345.1 uncultured Bdellovibrionales bacterium
AAGTCGCCTATCCGTAGCGAACAATACTCTTAAAATCGCACGTGAAAACTTCCAAGCGGCCTCCTCTCAGATTCTGGATGCCGACCTTGCGTCCGAATCCGCAAGTTTGGTTCGCGCGCAAATTCTCCAGCAGTCAGGAACCGCGATACTCGCGCAGGCAAATCTCCAGCCAAACCTTGCCCTCAGTTTGCTTCAAAGTTAGAGACGAAACGTTGAACCATATCCGGGAGATACAATGAGTCCTCGGATTGCCGCATACTACGCTCCGCTTGAAGAAACCTCTCGAGATGGCTCAGATAAGTAGCTATTTCAGCGCAGGATTGGTAGCGACTCCTGAGGTTTGTAAACATACTCTGCTCAGCCTTAAGCTCAGATTCCGGTAGTGC
>CAYGNZ010000676.1:0-1862 GCA_964351345.1 uncultured Bdellovibrionales bacterium
ACCTTCGCTGTTTTGCACGTCAGCAGTGATACTCCTGCATAGAGCAGCGCGAACCGCAGATTCAAGCTCATCTTCGCTGAGTGTCGCTCCCATCGCCTGCGATCCGCCAGAAGCGTTAAATCGAAAATACTCCTCCGCAATAGCTTGTAGTATGATGGGGAGTTCTCCAATGCGAACTCGGTCTTGGACAAGCGTACGCAGCAATCTTGTTAGCTGGGTAACACTCAGTAGCTCGGGAACCACTGCATTCACTAGATCTTCAGCATGCGATTGGTGGAGTTCTAAAAGCTTTCTTGTGTGTGTATCATCAAGCAAGATTGCCTTGTGTCGTGCGAGTTCCTCTTTGAGAGCGGAAACAATTGTGTCAGCGAGTAACTCAGTCTCCTCGTCGGGACCGACCAACACCTCTCGATTTCTCACTCCCTGCACCTCTATCGCAAACCACACATTCTGTTGCGCTTGAAGTATCTCGAATTCAACCTCGGGGATTATTACCCCAGTCTCTTGGAACTCTTGTTTACGAAGTTGCGCCACGCGAGCAACGAGGCTTTGTTCCTGACGAAGCCGTTGTGCTGCTTGCGGACTTAATCTTAGTAATAGCTTCGCAGCCGCTCTCGGCGAGAAACTTTCATCAACATTCGCTCTTTGCCGAACTCGACGTTCTTCCCGCACACCGTTTGCCATCACCAACATCACCATTGCCATGATGAAGAACGGAACTCCCGGTAACCCAGGAACAGCTGCTAGAATTAACACCACGAGTGCGGCGGCAACGAGCGCTTGTGGCTCTTTGGTCAACTGCACGAGCATATCGCGACCAACAAAATCATTTCGACCATCAGCCACACGCGTCACCACCACGCCTGCCGCTACCGCTACTAAAAGCGCAGGAATCTGAGAAACAAGTCCGTCACCAATGGTAAAGATGGTGAAGCGCTCAATCGCTTCGAGGAGGCCCATATCTTGTTGGGTCACGCCGACCACGAATCCAGCAGAGATGTTTATCGCAGTGATAAGAATACCGGCAATCGCATCACCTTTTACAAACTTCATCGCGCCATCAAGCGCCCCGAAAAGTTTAGACTCCACTTGTAATTCCCGACGACGTTCTCGAGCTTCTGCAACACTGAGCAGCCCACTACGAATATCTGCATCAATCGACATCTGCTTCCCGGGCATTGCATCAAGTGCAAATCGGGCCGCCACCTCAGCAACTCGTTCCGAGCCTTTTGCGATTACGAGAAACTGAACAAGAGTAATAATGATAAAAATGACAAGCCCAACTACGCCATTTCCACCAACAACAAAGCTTCCAAACGTCACGACGATTTCCGGCACAGACTGACCAGATAATATTTGTCGCGTGGTCGCGATGTTCAATCCGAGGCGAAAAAGCGTTGAGAGAAGAAGAATCGTAGGGAGTGAGGTGAACTTCTGAGGCTCTCCCAGATAGACCGCCGAAATAAGCAAGAGCAGTGCGAATGAAATGTTGCACATCAAAAGAGTGTCCAACACCAAAGATGGCATTGGGAAGATCATTATCCCGACCACGGCAACTATCGCCGCAGGCAGGAGCAAGTCTTTTGATTCAGCGTTCATTGAGCACTTCCCTTCTCATCTCTTCCACACTCAACGCTGCAAGGACACCCTAGTCCCTCGGCTCCAAGCGTCGTGCTAGGCCCGAAGATTTCGGATAACCGCGCTCATACCATCAAAAAGCGTTCGATATGCGTTACTCAACGCTTGCACCAATTGGGAGCGCTGAGACAAGGCAGAGATTACTAGTTGCTGCTCGGCTGGGCTTGTCTCGCCTGAGTCAAATGTTCGCCGAATGATCTCCATCACTTCGCTATTGCTCGTCG
>CAYGNZ010000677.1:0-1451 GCA_964351345.1 uncultured Bdellovibrionales bacterium
TCTGGCACCACGAAGATCGATGGGTTCAACACCAACACTGGCTCCACTTGGAACACCAAGATTGAAAAAGACGGTGATATGAAGGGAACTGATTCTGACGGTAACAGTTGGACCTATAAAGAAAGCACGGGAAGCTATTTTAACTACGGCACGGGCAAGTCTTGTTTTGGAAAAGGTGCAACGAGGACTTGTTATTAGCGATGACAGGTTGATGAAGCTTCTTCTTTGGATATGTTTTCGTTCTTACCTATCTCAGTTTGCGGATAGTTCCACACCGAGTCGCATCGCTGTATCATGCATCTACGCTGTTTTGGTTTCGCTAACTCTCTCAGCCTGCTCAGCATCACAGAATCAAAACTCGCTAGACACTCCGCACCTTACTCAGCAGACGCCCGCACCCAAACAAGAGCAGATTCCTAAACGGGTAAGCATAGTTAATAAAGAAGCCACAAAACCAGAGCTTACCTCGAACCCCCTACGTGCGGCCTTTGCCAATCGCTTTAAGCAGGTTCCTAAGAGAACGAGGGTCGCGGCCCGACAGGCCACGCCCAGTATCGTTCCTCAAGAAGAAGTTCCAGAAATCCTCACTGTTGCCGAAGTGGATACCGGCCCAACGTTTGCCACAAGCGCGGGTAACTTTTTGCAGAACACACTCAAGGGAATTGGAGATGTTGCGGTGGTCGGTATGGAAACTGCCCTAGTCGCAGCCGCAGTCGCCGTATATGTGCCGCTCCGAGTGATGGCGGAGCTGAGTAAAACACCTCAGGGGCAGGAGCTTAATGCTCGGCTGATTACCTACGCGATAACCGGAGACAAACGAGCGTTCTCAGTTCCGCGAGGTGGATATTCAAACGATGATGATTATCGCGGTTGTTGCTCCTACCATAGAGGGATTTATGAAAATGGATTTGGGCAAAAAGTCTGTCATACAAGCGGAAGGCTTCTGTGCAATGACGGAACTCCTAGTCCGAGTTGCAGCTGTAATTAATAGAGAGCAAAAGACTTGATAAAATTTCTCACATTCCTACTTCTTTCCTTAGCAGTGTTTAGCCCATTTTCGGTATCAGCAGAGGAGACCCCGGATGATGGCTACCAAGCAGATCAAATGCTTGATGGTTTTGCCGCTGTCCTAGTTGGGGTAGGGGAGCCGCTTTATTTTCGACCAAAAGTCTGGCTTGAGACCTGCGCCTCAAGCGGAGATATTCGCACAACAGTTGCGCTCTCGCCTCTTTGCTATCTCGTAGGAGTCACGGAGGGACTCTTTTTCACTACGTTCGATTGGACTGTAGGGCTGCTAGATATCTCGACCTTTGGTTACTTTGAGTTGTCTGAGCGTTCAGGAGTGTTTGATTATTTTCGAGAAGAACCTGCTGAACAAACTCCTCTGGAGGCCGTTCCAGAAAGCGCCCCGGAAAAGGATTTAAGCGACGACTGGGCACAAGACGTTGTGC
>CAYGNZ010000677.1:1461-1855 GCA_964351345.1 uncultured Bdellovibrionales bacterium
TACTAAGATGCAGAAACGAATTCCTCTCTTTCTAACACTTGGCATTCTCTTAATGCCGACAACCTCCTTAGCAGAAAGTTTGCACCTTTGTAGCGGCGCTTGGACTAACAAACCATGCGACGATGACGTCTCAAAGACAATAGTTGTTCCAGACGCTCCAGACGCTGATGCAAAGAATCAAAAAGTAGAACCGAGTAAGGAAGAAGAGCAGACTACTTACTCAAGAAATAGACTTGCAGAACCAACAAGTCGTATCGCGAATTTAAACGGCAATGCGGACTCTGAGTGTGCTCAGGCTCCGAGTGGATTTGATATCCGTCTCAATGACCTTGAGATGTTTATCACCGACCGCGAGGAAGCGACTACTGTCTATCTTAAAGGCTCGGTTAAGAAC
>CAYGNZ010000678.1:0-1854 GCA_964351345.1 uncultured Bdellovibrionales bacterium
TCTCCTTGGGGTGGGGGGCATGGATCTCTATCGTGCAGAAGTTCCCGGTCCAACCTCTGATAAGATTTCTGCGAGGGTCAGTGAAACCGCACGAGCCTTATGGTTAGTGTATATAGTATTTGCCGGGGTGCAGACCTTCGTCTTGTGTGCGTTCGGGATGTCGTTTTTCGATGCGATAAACCATGCCTTTACCACGATGGCAACAGGGGGATTCTCAACGCGAAACGCTAGTGTGGCCGCGTTTGACAGTGCGGCAATCGAGTTTGTCGTAACCTTATTTATGTTTCTGGCGGGGGCGAATTTTATTCTGCACTACCGGGCCTTGGTCAAAGGCGATTTCTCCTTAATCGCAGATAGAGAATTGCGCTTCTATGTAGGTATTACCGCCGGAAGCATTCTTATTGTCGCCGTGTCGCTTTGGGGGATTCATTACCCCACGTTTATTGAAGCGATTCGTTACTCAGCGTTTCAAGTGGTCTCGATACTCAGTACTACCGGCTACGGAACGGCGGACTACCTCGTGTGGGGTGCATTCTGTCAGACTCTCCTTCTGGCCTTGATGGTGATCGGCGGCTCAGCCGGCTCTACCTCAGGGGGGATCAAGTGTATCCGAGCGATGATGCTGATGAAACAAGGTTATCGTGAGCTCTACCGCATGATTCATCCGAAAGCAGTGGTGAGCTTAAAGTTGGGTGATACCGCTGTGCCCGCAAACGTCTCGAATTCAATCTTTGGTTTTTTCTTTTTATATATCACCCTCGTTGCCGCAACGACGTTAGCAATTACTGCCTGCGGCGTGGACCTACTCACGGCACTCTCGGGAGTTGTCTCAGCACTTTCAAATGTAGGACCGGGTCTAGGAGATATTGGGCCGGTGTTGAACTACAGTGGGCTTCCAGACTTGGCTAAAATTTTACTGTGCGCCTGTATGATTGTCGGACGGCTTGAAATAATGACGGTCCTCGTCTTGTTTACCTCGGAGTACTGGTCTTCCTAGGGATTCATAGGATGTACATTGCTTCTGAGAGCAATTTATCCCACGACGAGATTCACTAAGCGATTAGGAACGACAATTTCTCGCTTAATCGCTTTGCCTTCTAGGTAGCTTGCCACTTTTTCGCTTTGTTTTGCCAGCTCAAGCAAGTCTTCCTTAGAAATTCCTGCCTCCACTTCGATCGTATCACGAAGCTTTCCGTTTACCTGCACTGCGATAGTGAAGGCATCGAGTTTCGCAAGTTCGGGATCAAATGCGGGCCAAGGTTCATAGGCAAGGGTAGAGTCTGCGCCAAAGCGCTGCCAAAGTTCCTCACAAAGATGCGGTGCAAACGGAGAGAGTAAGAGCACGAAGCGTTTGCAAATATCGGCCGTGAGTTCTTTGGACTCACTCGCCTCATTGAGAAATGACATTAATGCCGCAATTGCGGTGTGGAACTTCATGCTCTCAATGTCTTCACCGACTTTTTTAATTGTGCGATGGAGGCTTTTCTCGAGCGCGCTTGGTGAGTCTGATGCTTCTCGATTGAGAATGTCTGCCGAGATCTCACCGTTTTTGTCACACAGCAAGTTCCAGACGCGATTAAGGAACTTAAATATTCCCCCCGCGGCTTTTGTGTTCCATGGCTTTACTTGCTCGAGCGGTCCCATGAAC
This sequence comes from uncultured Bdellovibrionales bacterium, assembly GCA_964351345.1. GTDB lineage: Bacteria > Bdellovibrionota_C > UBA2361 > SZUA-149 > SZUA-149 > SZUA-149. Next base: position 1,649 of record CAYGNZ010000678.1, read on the forward strand.
ATCTCGTACATTCTCAAGGTGTCCGCCCCGTAGTCTCTGATCAGATCGTCAGGATTGACGACATTACCTCGAGATTTTGACATCTTCTGGTTGTCTTCACCGAGAATCATTCCTTGGTTCACGAGTTTTTGGAACGGTTCTTTTGTCGACACCAGGCCTAAGTCATACAGCACATGGTGCCAAAACCGAGAGTAGAGAAGGTGAAG
>CAYGNZ010000679.1:0-1847 GCA_964351345.1 uncultured Bdellovibrionales bacterium
TATGCGGCTCGGCGTTGCATACGTTGCAAGAAATATGTTCTCTCGTGGATTTGGGCTCGTTTTTGCTTGCCTGTTTACGGCACAATGTCGCTCCGCTATTGTTCCCTGCGAGACAAACCCTAGCCATTTTATCCTTCTCAACAGCCAAACGAGCATGACAAAACACGACTGGACCACCGAAGAAGCCCTTGCCCTGTACAATCTCCCCTTTCCCGAGCTGATGTATAAGGCACAGACCATTCATCGAGAACAATTCCCCGAATACCGGGTTCAACGCTCTACCCTTCTCTCAGTGAAGACTGGCGGCTGCCCAGAGAACTGTAAGTATTGCCCGCAAAGCGCGCACTACGACACCGACGTTGAACGACATAAGTTACTTGATAAAGATGTAGTCGTTGCCGAAGCAGTAAAAGCGAAAGAAGCAGGCTCCACTCGTTTTTGCATGGGAGCTGCGTGGCGCGAAGTGCGTGACGGCGAGGAGTTTGATTCCGTAATAGAGCTTGTTCGCGAAGTTCACTCTTTGGGAATGGAAGTCTGTTGCACGCTGGGGATGTTAAAAAAAGAGCAAGCAGAGCGACTGAAAGCGGCAGGTTGTCACGCCTACAACCACAATCTCGATACCTCGCCTGAGTACTACGACAAGATCATCACCACGCGCACGTATCAGGATAGACTCGATACCTTGAAAAACGTTCGTGAGGCAGGGATTACCGTCTGCTGTGGAGGGATTGTTGGACTCGGTGAAGGCGAAGAAGATCGAATTGGATTACTTGTTGAACTTGCCTCACATCAACCTCACCCTGAAAGTGTGCCGATTAACATGCTCGTTCGTGTGGAGGGCACGCCTCTTGCCGATCAATCTGCGGTTGATCCGATCGCCTTTATCCGCATGATCGCAACGGCCCGGATTATGCTTCCCACTTCCTACGTCCGACTCTCTGCGGGTCGCACGCAAATGAGCGATGAGATGCAAGCGCTCGCGTTTCTTGCCGGAGCGAATTCTATTTTTGCTGGAGAAAAGCTACTTACCACTCCAAACCCCGGTGAAGACCGAGACCAGGCTTTGATGAATCGTCTTGGTATGAGCTTTCTCGAATGCAGCGCTGTTGAGTCAAATGGGATTGCGCAAGGAGCTGAGGAGCGACGGGAGAGAGCAAATGGCTAAGGCTCCAAAAAATGCAATCTCACCGACTCGTAGTGAAGATTATCCTGAATGGTACCAACAGGTCGTAAAAGCTGCCGATCTTGCAGAGAACTCACCAGTGCGCGGCTGCATGGTGATAAAGCCCTGGGGATGGGGGATTTGGGAGAACATCCAACGCATACTTGATACAAAGATTAAGGCGACAGGCCACGAGAACGCGTATTTTCCCCTATTTATTCCCTTAAGCTTTTTGGAAAAGGAAGCAAAGCATGTTGAGGGTTTTGCCAAAGAATGCGCGGTGGTCACCCATCATCGCCTAGAAGAAAAAGACGGTCGTTTAATTCCCACGGGAGAACTTGAAGAGCCACTGATTGTTCGTCCTACTTCGGAGACCATTATTGGAGATGCGTTTTCTCGTTGGGTTTCTAGCTACCGAGACTTGCCGCTATTGATAAACCAATGGGCCAACGTCGTTCGCTGGGAAATGCGTCCACGCGTATTTCTACGAACTGCGGAGTTTCTTTGGCAGGAAGGGCATACCGTTCACGTCGACGAGGCAGACGCCCGCGAAGAGGTGGATGTTGCCGTTGAAATGTATCGGCAGCTTGTAGAAGAGGCATTGGCAATGCCGGTGTTTATCGGTGAGAAGCCAGAAAGTGAGCGCTTTCCTGGAGCCATTGCAACCGTTTCGCTTGAAGCGATG
>CAYGNZ010000680.1:0-1846 GCA_964351345.1 uncultured Bdellovibrionales bacterium
TCGACATCACTTGCGTTGACTGGTTAGACAAGAAAGAAACTCGATTCGAAATTATTTACCATTTACTGAGCATTACTCATCTGCACAGGGTTTGCCTCCGGGTTGCTGCAGAGGAGGAAAAGCCAGTGGTTGATTCGGTTCGCTCTCTTTGGCCTGCGGCGAATTTTCTTGAGCGCGAGGTCTGGGATATGTACGGGGTGGAGTTCGAAAATCATGGTGATTTGCGAAGAATCCTGATGTACGACGAATTCGTTGGTCATCCTCTCCGGAAAGACTATCCAAAGCACGGCAAACAACCAAGAATTGAAATGCGTGTACCCGAACAGCGTAACACTTCCGCTGACATGCATCGTGAGCAGTTAGTATCCTTGCCTGTTCGCCAGGGGCCGAGACGCGCCGAAGAGAAACGCTAGGAGAGGGAATGGCAAATAGTAATGCAGTTTGTGTGAGTAGCTGGCAGGAATTTTAGGATGGCGGAAGTACGCAACGATTGGCAGCCTCGTGAGCTTGACGACGCGCTCCATAGCAAAACGATGGTTATCAACATGGGTCCAGCGCATCCGGCTACCCACGGAACGGTGCGGCTTGTAGTTGAAATTGACGGAGAGCGGGTTGAGCGTTGTGATGTTGATGTAGGCTATTTGCATCGTGGCTTCGAGAAAGAGTGCGAGTGCGCTGATTACAACCAGGTTATTCCGTATACCGATCGACTCAATTACGTTTCACCAATCTGTAATAACGTGGGCTGGGTTTGTGCGGTTGAAAAATTGTTCGACGTTACTGTTCCAGAGCGTGCGCAGTATATTCGGGTGCTCATGAGTGAACTCTCGCGAATGTGCGACCATATTACGTGCATCGGTGCGGGTGCGATGGAGCTAGGAGCGTTTACCGTGATGCTCTACCTCATGCAGGCACGTGAAGAACTGTATGATGCGATTGAAGAGGTTACCGGAGCGAGACTGACGATTTCTTACACTCGCGTCGGAGGTCTACGCGAGGATTTGCCTGAAGGATTTGTTGAGAAAACACTTGGACGTTTTGAGAAAATTCGAGGTTTTCTTGACGACGCCGATCGCTTGATTTCGCGAAACAGGATTTTCCAGGATCGGATGGCGGGAGTTGGAATCATCACTGGAGACGAAGCGGTAGCCTACGGTCTTACCGGTCCTTTGTTAAGAGCCTCCGGAGTGAATTATGATGTGCGAAAAGCATTTCCGTATAGCGGATACGAAAATTTCGATTTCGAAGTCCCTCTGGGCACTCGCGGAGATAACTTGGACCGTTTTTTGGTTCGATTCAATGAGATTCACCAATCGCTCTCTATTTGTGAACAAGCGCTGAAGCGACTTCCAGGTGGCGCTATTTGTGTTGATAATCCACACATCATTCTGCCGCCAAAGGATGAAGTTTATAACTCAATTGAGGGAATGATTTCTCAATTTGAAATCGTCTTTGGTGGCATCAAGCCACCTGAGGGGGAAGTCTATTTTCCAACTGAGGGTGGCAATGGTGAGGTCGGTTTTCACATAGTTTCTGATGGAAGTGGGAAACCGTATCGAGTCAGGGTACGTCCACCTTCGTTTATCGCCATGGGGATAGTTGGACCCTTAATTGAAGGCCATCAGATAGCAGATATTGTTCCAATATTTGGCATGATTAACATGATTGGCGGTGAGTGCGATAGGTAGACGGCTGTGCAAAACGGAATAGATAAGAACGAGCAAGCGGTGGTTTTTGGTCCCGAGCTTGATAAGCGAATCGCTGAAATTATTGCTCGTTACCCGAAAAAGAAATCAGCGATTATGCCTGCGCTCTACATGGCTCAGGAGCACGTCGGATGGTTGAG
>CAYGNZ010000681.1:0-1846 GCA_964351345.1 uncultured Bdellovibrionales bacterium
ACGGCTGCGGGCTCGCATCTGCGGCGTCGTCACTGCGCTTCCGATGCTCATGTACTAAAGTACACTGCGCTTCGGTTCTCGTTCCTTCTTGCATCTGCGGCTCCTCGCTCGCCCCTGAGATCAGAAACCCGCTATTCGGTTTCTGTCCCAGGGACGGCTGCGGGCTCGCATCTGCGGCGTCGTCACTGCGCTTCCGATGCTCATGTACTAAAGTACACTGCGCTTCGGTTCTCGTTCCTTCTTGCATCTGCGGCTCCTCGCTCGCCCCTGAGATCAGAAACCCGCTATTCGGTTTCTGTCCCAGGGACGGCTGCGGGCTCGCATCTGCGGCGTCGTCACTGCGCTTCCGATGCTCATGTACGAAAATACACTGCGCTTCGGTTCTCGTTCCTTCTTGCATCTGCGGCTCCTTGCTCGCCCCTGAGATCAGAAACCCTGGGCTTGTACGGCTCACATCCGCCATAGCGCATTGTACCCAGACCCTAGGGACGGTTGTAGGTATTGATCGAGTAAAAATAGAGGGTTAAGGGGCCAAAGCTGTGCGATTTGGTGTATTCACAACTGGCGAATTTGCGCTAAGGTCTGGCCGATGTCAGATTTGGAGATTCTCGGCGGCGGAGAGGGTGCCTTTCGCGCCATCTTGGCTCAAATCGAGAGTGCCCAAAGTCGCATCGAAATTCACGCGTTTTTGTGGCACGACGACGACATCGGCAACAAGCTCGGAGCCGCCGTACTTGCGGCGGCAGAGCGTGGCGTTGAGGTTTTTATTCACAAGGACCGAGTCGCGGCGGTCTATGAACTCTTTGGCGGCAACAAACAGAGTTTTTTCCACAAGCAACCCGGCCCAGTGGAGCGGTTTCAGGCCAAAGTCTTGTCTATGTCCTACGCGCGGGACCCAAAAAGGCTCAAGCTTAGGCCCACGATACGGCGCAGGCGTCGCCACCAGCAACGGCAGAATCCGTTGGTGAATGAGTTATTGGCACACCCAAACATCTCCGTTCGCTGGTCCGACAAGCGCTTTGATCACTCCAAGGTATTCATCTTTGACAATCGCGTCTTGGTCTTGGGCAGCATGGGCATCGGAAACGACCACCACGACGATTGGATTGACATGATGGTGCAAGTGACCGGCGCAGAGCACGTGGCGAGATTGCGCCAGCGCATGGCCGGGGAGTGCGTCTTTGATCCCGAGCGCCACATTGATTTCTTGGTGCACAATCAAAAGGCACACGCCAAAAAAACCTGCCCGATGCTGAATGAGCGCCTGACTCTCATCGACTCGGCATCTCACACCCTGGTCATCGAAATGGCCTATCTAGGAGACCGGCGCTTCACCAATGCCATGGTGAACGCCGTCAATCGCGGTGTCGATGTGACCTTGGTGACCGGGCGTACGGCAAATGTTCTCCAGTCTCTCGGCATGGCTACGTGCTCCGAGCTCCTTACCCGCACCGGCGCTCCAGACAACCTGACCATCGCGTTGCACCCACAGATGGTGCACGCAAAGCTCGTGGTTGTGGATCAGCGGTTTAGCGACGTGGGCTCTGCCAACTTCACGCGCTTGTCCCACGGCGTATACGACGAGGTGAACATGTACGTTCGAGACGAGGATTTCGCCCAAGAGCTAACCGCTCACGCCATGATGCATCTGGAAGAGTGCGAGATCGTGCGCGGCAGGCTCCTCTACAAAAAGCTCGTAAGTCAAATTGAGCGCGCAACCGTCGCTTATCAGGCGCGCAACGGCGCCTGACGCTAGTGCTGCGATCAAAAATTTCTGATCCCCGAGCTCGGCCTTTTGGACGTATGCTGCGTTGTCAGAACGGTCACTTGCCCCAGCAAGCTCCCA
>CAYGNZ010000682.1:0-1839 GCA_964351345.1 uncultured Bdellovibrionales bacterium
ATAGTCCCATTCTAATCTTGGAAGTCCTGAAGCCGCGTCTACTAACCTTGAGACGCGGCTTCAGGGGCTGTTCCGCATCTTAGACCCGCTAGTCCCATACTCTCCGGTCGACCTTCTCAGGATCGACCTTACCGGCGAGGGCTTGTGTGCTAGGCTCCTCTGCGTTCGCGCCAAAGACCTGAGCACGAGTAGCGACCATAAGACTGTGCCGCAAACGTTCCGCCGGATAGTATACGTCGAAAAACAGATAGGATTCGGGGCCGACATAGAGCAATACTTCCTCTTCAAGTCCGTCAGGATGGTTCAACCAAAGTACCATCCAAATGACCCCTTTCTCACCTTCGCGGTACTGGTCTACGCTGAATTCGGGTAAGATTCTTTCAAGAACCGGCCACGGAAACTCACTTTTGTCATTCGGTCCCGAACCGGTTCGCCCGATGAAAAGAGAACGTTGCTTCCCTCGTCCTTTGAAGTGGAAGACAACAATTTTGGTGTTGGCAGCCATGAGAGAGGGCCTAGAGGAAGGTAGGATTGAAAACCCCTGAGAGAACACATTCGCGACTCCAGGGTCCGAGAAAGCGTGTGACGTAGCGCTTTGTCCGGCCCCGTGAGCGATTCTCAACTACTCTTAATGGAAAGATTTGTGAGGCTAACACAGCTCAAAATATCGGTAAAACACCCCACATACGAGTTCAGCATTACCATCCATTCCACCTTGAGTTTTCGCGCCTTTGCGACCATACTTGGCAGCCGATAGGTCGGTTCATTTATTTCTTCATCCGTAGAGTTCTCAACTCTCTTCAGCAGAAAGTGTCATTTTCTACTGAAGAGACCCACCCATTACTGTTTTTTCCTTCTACGGGAATTGGACGATGAAGCTTTTTGAAGCTGAACTCGAGGCTCCCTTTGAAAGCGAACATGATGAAATCTCTGACGCGCTTTGTCGCTGTTACTTTGTGCGGCAGAAAAGGATGGCATTGGCTTCGCTTAGTGTGATGTTTATCGCGGTGAGCAATATGCTCCTCGCGAATCCGCCGAATCAGGGAGGGGTGCTGTATATGGTGCTCCTGGCGATTCTTGCAATTGCCCTTTTTGTGCTCAAAGTGACCATCTTTGGCTTTCTAGGACTTTGCGTGATTCGCTACGGAGGTCGATCGTTTTTCAAACCTCTGGGGATTGCCGCCTTGTTCGCTGCGGCTGATTGCATATTCTTCTTTAATCAGATTCGCTTTGCGCCATTCGCGCTACCCACCGGCCTGATCATTGACTACGTCGGCTTCGCAATTGTGACCCTAGCCAGTACGAATTTGGCAATTGTTCCCGAAGATCCCTTGCTCTTGCCCCAGGCAGCAGATATGCAAACACGCTTAATGGCAGCATACAAGAGAGCGGTGCTCTCAGCGTACTGCGTTGGAGCAGTCGTGTTTTGCTGTCACTACGCAATCTAGTGTCGCGCTCACAATGCGAGAGAGGTTCTAAAAAGGTTCTGGGATGGCAACATTCTTGCCTGGGCCTCTTCTCGTAAGTTTCTTACTCTTGCGACTCTCCTTCGCAGAGCTGAAAGCTGCACAGTTCGTCTAACGTGGGAGCTGGAAATCCCTCCAGAGTCCCTCGTCTCATAGTCATTTCTCCCTGGGCGTACAGTTTTTTAGTAAATACTGCATAAATCCTTCAAAGGGCTAAGTTAACAAGCGATCCGCTCGCTACAACATCGCAGAATCGATGTTGTGCTTTGGCTTTGTATTTGCGGCTCTCTAGATTCATATCCTGGGTAGATAGAAGCGATTCCCTGACTTCATTCGATTGGTATCGAATAATCGGATGAGGCGTCAGGGAGAG
>CAYGNZ010000683.1:0-1837 GCA_964351345.1 uncultured Bdellovibrionales bacterium
CGAAGGCGCACTTGAGAGTCTAGACCTTGCGCAAGAGGGAAGGGTGAGATTTCTTGAAACTGTTCTGAAATTTGTGGCTGTAGCGCTTTACGCGGATCCGCATACAATGCTTTCAGGGATAATACGGTGTATTCGAAGTTGGTCAGATTCTGCAAATGGGTAAGGAAGGGATTGCTTACCGCAGTGCTTGAGCGCGATGAAAATTGCTGCTGTTGTAAGAAGCTTGCAAGCTCCTCCCGGTAGATTAAGTAACGCTTATCCATACCCCATTTAAGCATCCAAGGACTTAGCTCTAGAAAAAGGGTAGAGGGCAGGGCCTTGCGTGATGAAAGGGAATTAAGCAGTATAAAAATATCCTCAATAGTTCCGCCAAACACTGAGAGGTTTAGAATTGTTGGACATCGCGCCGCAAGTTCAGAACCTCGAGTGCGGCTGATTTGCAAGGCTCGACTGGATCCCAAGACGACGCAGTCTTGTTTTGGCGCGTTTGCCGCAAGCGTGTGAGCCAACACCCGTTCGTTACCACGAAATAACACGCCAAAATCAGCTTGAAGAAAGCGTTCTGCGATTTCTTTTTCCGCAGCCTGCAAGACGACGTTGTGGTGATACTGATATCCGGGATCAACAAAATAGTTTAACGCGATCACACTCAGCAGCGCTGCTACCGAGCAAGTAAAGAACGTATAAATCCAAGTAATCCCTTTGTTCATCGTCTTCTAAAATTGGAAGTAAAGAAATTCACTTTGTCTTTCAAGCAGCAGTAAGCTTAAGGCAAAAACTGCCGCGGCAAATACTGCACTCATTCGCGGAAATCGATCGAAGCGCTCCACTATCTGATTTGAATTCGGTGCGCAAATTGCGATGAGCACAGCAATGATGATACATGCTCCCAACACGAGAGGATTCGCGGTGAGGTGCGGAATCAACTCAGCGGGAGAGTTGCTGCTACGCTGAATAAATTTTGTACAGGACGGAATCCATTCCATGGGATTGAAGAGAGCAGCAGGAAACATGCTTTCGAGATTTCTCACCGCGATGGAAAACGAGGTGGCACGGAAGAACACCCAAGAAATCATTACGAGTAGCATCGTGAGAATCCAAGACAGCAGGGCCGGAAATCGAAGTGAGAAAAGAGCGCAGAATCGATGCAGCACCATCGCAGCGCCATGGAGCGTGCCCCAAATCAGAAAATTCCATCCTGCTCCATGCCAAATGCCTCCTATGATGAAGGTAAGCATTAGGTTTCTCGTGATGTGTGCTGTAGAACCCCTGTTTCCTCCTAGAGGAACGTACACATAGTCTTTTAACCAGCGACCGAGCGTGCAGTGCCACCTGCGCCAAAACTCTTGAATATTTCGAGACTTGTAGGGAGAATTGAAATTGATCGGAAGACGAATGCCGAAAAGCAAGGCAGAGCCTAACGCCATATCCGAGTAACCGGAAAAATCGAAGTAAAGTTGTAGCGTGTAGCTAAGGCAGGCAAACCAGGCCTCAAGAAAATTGAGGCTATGCCCAGCATCAAATCCGCTCTGCACATAGGGAGATAAGGAATCGGCAATGATAACTTTTTTCCCCAGCCCAATTACAAAGAGAAAAATTCCCTGTGCAAATACGTTCGGTTTGGGTAGCTCCTCTTGTTGCCGTGAAAATTGGGGCATCATCTCTTGGTGATGCACGATCGGGCCGGCGATAAGTTGCGGAAAGAAAACGACGAAAAGGCAGTAGCGCAAAAAATCATACTCTTTGGCGATACCTTTGTAGGAGTCAACGAGAAAAGCGATTTGCTGAAAAGTAAAAAAGCTTATTGCGAGGGGCAAAGCGTAGTGATGAGCGGTGG
>CAYGNZ010000684.1:0-1836 GCA_964351345.1 uncultured Bdellovibrionales bacterium
GTGAGGGCGGCGGGGTTTTGTTGCGGATGTGAACTCATAGGCGGATCTTCAACCCTTTCGCAGCGCATGTCAAAATTGGGGTTTGTTGAAAAACTATTTGGCAGCTCATTAGACTAAGGCATTGTTTTTTATCAAATTAATTTCGGCGTCGCCGGTGTTTGAATGAGTTCTTTCTTGAAGGGAAAAGAAAACTAGGCGGAGAGCTGCTCGAGATAGGAAGGCTCTCGGGCGAGGATATCGAGAAAAGTCCTTCGCTCATCAAACTCGCGCAGCATCGACAGCGCGTTTGCTGCTTGCTCTAGGGCTTGCGCTTCCTGAGGCTGGGCCTCAGGGTTCAAGCCGACCGAAACCTCTTCTAGATTTCCTATCTGTTCGGCGAGCGTTTCGATGTTTGGCGTGGCGCTCTCAATGAAGCTTCGCCACTGTTCCATGAGCTTCTGGTCCAGGCGTTCGACGCCGAATATGTTCACTCGCAGCTCGGGGTGCCGACAGAGCATTTCGATTATGTTCAGCGCATTTTTCTCTGCCCTCGCACGATATTCCTCCAAGGTTACCTTGTGATCGTGAATGACTCTCGCCTGCGGGTGATAGAGAACAGAGTATCCCTCTTGGGCAAACCGGTAGCCGCACTCGATATCCTCATATCCGTAGCAGCGAAAGCTCTCGTCAAACCAGATATCGTGTTCAAAGAAGGCATCTCTGGCGATGCTAATGTTGCCGCCAATGAAATGCGAGTAGCTGTAGTGCTGGTTTTCGACCATCCCGCTGAACGGGAAGTAGAGATTGTGCTGCATGAGGAGCACCGAGAAAAAACGTTTGGCGTATTCTTCTGAAAAGGGAATGTAGCCGAGCACGGCAATTCGTTTGCCGGCATTTCGACGATGGGCGAAGTAGTGCTCGAACAAGAAGGTTTTCTCGGGATAAGTGTCGTCGTTTATTAGAACGACAATCTCCCCGGAGGCGGCGCGAATACCGTTGTTGCGAGCGGCAGCAAGCGCGCGATTGTGTGAGTGCTCGATATAAATGCCGTCGAGGCTCTCGAGGCCCTCACGCATTGCGGCGCCGGTTTCATCGCAGGAGCCGTCATTGACGCAAATCACCTCAAATTGTTCTTGAGGAATATTCTGCGCTTTGAGGGCGGAAAAGCAGCGCCGCACCTTCTCCGGGCGCTGATAACTGCAAAGGATGACCGATATTGCCGGCATATCTCATTTCTCGCGAAGCTCTAATTGCTTGAGAGATTTGATGAGATTAGCGGCCTTAAAGTTTCGCATCTCGATAGGGGTGAATGCCATCAAAACCAAGGGCTTAGCTTTCCTCTCTTGTATCCGCTGCCGGTGAAGCGACAACGTGAATGTAGAAGATCCAAAACGCTCGTATCTCTTCCTTGCTTCGGGACAGAATCATGTCCGGGTGCTTTCGCCTATTGCTGAAGCTCTTTTGGCGAAAGGAGCCGAGGTTCTTTTTGTTTCTTTAGACAGCTTCTATCATCAAGGGGCAAACGAGCTGCTGCGGCAGTCCGGACTCGAGTGGATAGAACTCGACTGCCCTCCTCAGGGGGGCCACTGGTGGAATCTCAGTCGGGGGGAGCAGGCAACGTTCATCCGCTTCGCCAGAAAGGCGCTTGAATCCTTGCTTAAGCCGCAGCGCTTCGATGCGCTAATCCTCGGAAATGATCGCGGCGACATCGAGCAGGTTTTTCTGCGCTACGCAGAAGCCTACGGCCTTCGCACGGTCCGCATGCAGGACGGAATACAAAATACCCGTCCCCTAAAAAGGCATGAGCGAATCTCTTCCGCCATTTTGTGCGACTCCGGCGCGGAGCTGCAAATGGTT
>CAYGNZ010000685.1:0-1829 GCA_964351345.1 uncultured Bdellovibrionales bacterium
ATGCTCCGCTTTTGACGTAAGGTAAACCGTCGCCATGAACGTGCATCATGGCGGCGGTCGGCTCTGTTCTCTCAGTCCTTTCGATTTTTCTGCACGGTTTGCTCGCCTCACAAGGAATTCTATTGCCACATGTGATCGAACATGGCTTGTTAAAGCGAAGCCCATTACCAACAGATCTCGTTTCACAGTCGATGCATTGTTACTTCACCCGCATTGTCTCAGTGCTAAAGCCACACTACGTGCTTTTTAGCGCAGCGTTCTTGATAGTCCAACTCACGGTGCTCCGTCACTGCTACGCCGAGGAAATTCAGGGAGAAAAGGACACTGAGAAGAAATGCGTCGTGTTGCTGCACGGAATGGGACGGACCAAGCTTTCGATGTGGAAGGCCTCGAGGTACTTGCAAAACAAGGGCTTCACGACGGTAAACATCAACTACCCTTCGACGAAAAAACCAATTCCACAATTGGCAACTGAATTCATTCCACCGGCCTTGAAGAAATGTGAGCAGGCCGGGGCAGGTAGAGTGAATTTCCTCACTCATTCTCTCGGGGGAATTTTAATACGTCAGTATTTGCAATCGAACACCTTGCCCCAAGGGAGCCGCATCGTCATGCTAAGCCCTCCCAACAAGGGAAGTGAACTGGCGGATACTCTCAAGGATTTCTTTCTCTACAAATGGAGCACGGGACCTGCAGGTCAACAGCTCGGAACCACCGCCAATGATCTGCCCAACCGCTTACAAGCGATTGACGCTGAGGTTGGAATCATCACGGGAGATGCAACTATCGAACCCTGGTTTTCGATGTTGATTGAGGGAGAGGACGATGGAAAAGTTTCGATTGAGTCGGCAAAACTAAAAGAAGCAACCGCCTTCCTTGTGGTCTCAGCGAGTCATCCCTTCATTATGAATTCCCGAGAGGTGCTTGAACAAGCAGAGCATTTCTTCTTGAACGGAAAATTTGCCGAGAAAAAAGAACAATAGAAGTTCCCGTCCGATATTAAGTTCGCAGTCAAAGTTCCGTGTCTTTGTCTCTGAGAACTATTTACGAACCTAAGAGGGCGAGGGCCAGTGCCGGGGACTGGTTTGCCTGCGCGAGGACTGCCGCACCGGCTTGTTGCAGAATATTTAGTCTCACGAGTTTTGCCGATTCATTGGCGACATCCACGTCAGATATTCTACTGCGCGCAGCTTCGATATTTTCAGAGGTGACGCTCGCATTTGCGACGGCGGAGTTGAGTCTTGCCTCGAAAGCACCAATATTGCCGCGCTGACTAGCAAGTTGATTCAGCTTTTGCTCAAAGAGCGCTAAGCTTTGCCGCGCTCCGGTTTGTGTCGCAAGTGAGAAATCAAGTAAGGCGGAAACTCCCACTTCAGTTTCGGCAATTTGTGAGCGAAAGATAGCGTTGACTGGTATGTCGAAGACATTGACGAAATCCAATGCGCCATCCTCATTGAGATCGGCGTACGCTCGTTCTGTCCCCGCGTTGGACACTAAAATTCCTGCTTCAAATCCTCCTTCACCATCAGCGAGGTACACATTTGTTCCAGCAATGTCATTGAGGCCATCACCGTTGATATCAATAATTTGCCCTGCTACTCCGGTGAGCGTCTGCTTACTGCCAAATGTTCCATCGCCGTTACCAAGAAAATAGTTAAAGCCGGCAAAGCCTGACTCGCCGATATCCAGATTTCCGTCATTGTTGATATCCCCTATGGTGAGACCAGAAGCATAAACCCCATCACCAATCAACTGTGTGACATTATCGAAGTTACCGCTCCCGTCGTTTATTCGAACAAATATCCGGCTTCCGTTCGCACCATATCGTT
>CAYGNZ010000686.1:0-1827 GCA_964351345.1 uncultured Bdellovibrionales bacterium
AGCCGACATCAACCACACATATTCGCAGGTTTGAGCCAATTTGTGGCGCTGCAAGACCTATTCCTGGAGCATCGTACATCGTCTCAGCCATATCATCGAGGAGCGCTCGAATCTCGGCAGTGATCTCCTCCACGGGTGTGGTTTCTTCACGGAGGCGAGGGTCAGGGTAAAGTACAATATCGAGAATTGCCATGGACTTGTTTTAAAACGGGTTTTTAAGAGACGAATGAAAATAGCATGTGAACAAAAAGATGCGAAACTCGTTTTACGTGAGGAGAATTTGAGCTGAGATACCGTCTGCTAGTCAGTGATGTCCTTGCGCAACTCTCGAACGAGCTCTACCAGGGCCTCAGGCTCAAAGGGTTTACTCAAATACGGCCGCCCGCACGAACTAAGATAAAGTTCCGTATCAGATCTCGTCGCATCTCCGGTGATAAAAGCAAATCGCTTCGCCAAGGTTGGTCGAGTCGATTGGATTGTCTCCAGCACGTGACGACCACTCATTCCTTCGAGATTGAGGTCGCAAATAACAAGGCTAATTTCGTCAGGGTCTGCAATTCGAGAGAGCGCTTCTTCACCGCTGAGGCACTCGATGGAAACAGACTTGCAATTCTCTAAGCTCAATTCAAGGATTTTAGAAATTGCCGATGCGACGGTTGGTTCATCATCAACAATAAGGATGCAGGCGGCAGGGGGAAAGAGACTGGTTTCTAGTTTCGGCGCAGCCGAACTTACAGGAGAACTTACTTTTTTAGCTGCCTCAGCGTTTACAAAACTGATTCGCGTAATAAACTCGAAGCCTTTCTCAAGTTGCCGTTCTTCTATTTCAATTGTTCCCCCTGCGCGTTCAACGATTCCGGCTGCAACGCTCAGCCCAAGACCCAAATGTTTTTGATCCTCCCACGTCGTGGTGAATGGTTCGAACAGCTCGGAGAGTTCAAACGGAGAAGCGTAGAGTTGTTCATTTACTACTTCGATAACTACTTGCTCATTCTCAGAACGCAGCCGGAGTTTTATCGCAGGACTCTCAGGGGCTTCTTCGGCATCAATAGCCCCCACCGCTTGATAGGCATTTGAAATACATTCACAAATAAGGATGATTGTTTGATCGCCATCACAATGCGCAGATACGCTATCGTCCTCGATAATGAGCTGAATCCAATCGGAATCAAAATTTTGCCGAGTGTGTAATTTCGCCAGCGCAGAATTTATCAAATTCAACATGTCGTTTGACTGCTGACTCCCCTCACGAGCAGAAAGCAAAAGGACGAGCTTTTCGGTGAGCGCGCTTACTCGCCAGGCTTCTTTTACGATAGATCGCGCATAATTCGCCGTTTTTTCCTGATCGAGTGGTGAGTCGGGCAATCTGGAGAACTTATCAATAATCGATCCAAGAGAGATAATCGAGGTAAGCGGGTTGCCGATTTCGTGACCGAGTTTGTGCACAAGCGAGGAAAGCAGTTCGGCTTCAACTATGTTACCTCGCTGGAATGTAGCCCTTCCAACTCTGCGCTCTGTCGAATGCGAGTCCTTGGGCGCTGCGCCAGTGGATGTCGTATTTGGTTTGTCCTGTGACAAGCGAAGTCTCGGAGTTCTAGATTTTAAACTGAGGGAGGTTCTTCGTCAGCGCACTCTGACGCATGCTAAGCCTCGTATTGTACTATAGTATGTAATCTCTGTCAGTCCCCCGTAAAAGAATGCTTTTTGGGGTGTTCGAGCACGGCTCATGCTAGCGTACCTTGGTAGTACTAGGGGGTCGAGACATCGTTCTTGATTGGCGCAAAGGAGTAGCATAAATATGCTGCTCGATTATCGAAATTACAGGGA
>CAYGNZ010000687.1:0-1822 GCA_964351345.1 uncultured Bdellovibrionales bacterium
CTTCAGGCCACTTTCGAATTAATGCTGCGACTTGCCGCAGCCGACGGCAAACTCCGTCAGGAAGAGGAAAAAATGCTGCAAGTGGCGAGGCAACGCTTCGGTATTCCTGAGGAGGTATACACTGTATTCAAGGCAGGCTACTTTGCCGGCCGAAGAGGATCACACCAGCGCGGCTCTCAAGCGGACCGCGGTGGCGCAAATAACCACAGCGAGAGCTACCACAGGAAAAATCAAAACCGACAGAAGCCCCACGATGAATGGCTGGGTGGCGATCATTATCACGCCGATGAAGCTAACGGCGAGCAATTCCCCAACCGAGAAGAGTCAATCTCCGCAAAAACCTACGCGCTGTTGGAACTACAGCCCGATGCATCGGAGGAAGAGATACGCAGTTCGTACCGTCGATTGGCGAAAGCGAATCACCCGGACTCCCTACGCTCCCAGAAGCTTCCCGAGCGGGTAATTGAGGCGGCGACTGAGAAATTCAAACAAGTCACTGCCGCGTATGAGCAAATTATGAATGAACGCCAGGAGCGGGCTCAGGCGGAGAGTACTTAGCTGCTTCACTGCAACTCAATCCGAATAGGAGACAGAATGAAAGACCTTGGAGCTTCTCAACCGCGTAGTATTCGCTCTTCCCTACTGGTGGGATGGAGGAATGCCCTAGAAAAACATCCGTCCGAATTGGCAGTCTTGCGCGCCAGTAAGTCTTTAGATGAGAATTTCTCGCTCGAAATGACCAAGAAATTGGCTGAGTGTGAGGGTCTTGCCAACTTAGAAGAGCACACATGCGGAGCCTTAGCTGGCCTTCTCGCCAATATCGATACCAACGATCCCGATACCCATTTCATTTGCTCAGTGGGCGGTACGTCCAGGCGAGGTCGACGGCCTGCCCTCAGCGAAGTGCACTTTGAGCGCCTCTGTAGCGAAGCCCCACTGGAACAAATCTACACCAGGTTCAGACGAGCAATATTAGTGCTCGGTCGGCGGGCGAGCATTACCTCCGTAGCGGAATGCCTCATCTCCTGGCAGAAGTCCTCCGAGGAAGATACCTACTCGCTGCCAGGAGAAATTCTCGATAGCTGGAAGAGGAAATACGGGAACTTGTCTTAATGACCACAAAGTAGCTACCTATCAAGTCGCCGGTCCCCTACCTCTTAGCGCACGGGCGTCGGAAACCGATACGTATCAGCAGTGCCCAAACGAATCACCGTTGAGACCACAGAGTTGCTGTTCTCTGGCTGAACAGTTATCACGCCGAGCGTATCTGAGGTGTCGTTCGCACACACATCGCTCTCGACTACACCATTTCCCGGCAGAGAAAGAGTTTCTCCAGAAAGCACCTCTGTTCCATCGAAACGCTTCATCGAGATGCTTGCGTTCTGCGCAGAGCTTGATGCATTCACGATAATCAAACGGCAACCTTGATCAAGGAAGTTGTTGTATGTGCCGCGAAGCACACTCCCGAGTGCTTGCTTTCCGTGTATGCCGTAAAGATATTTCATTGCGCTGGTGCTGGTTCGTCCATACTGCATCACTGTCGCAATTATCCGTCCCGACGAGCGAGCCTTCACACTTGCCGAGCCAAGCGCGCTGCTCAGTACAGAATCAGCGATAATATGCACGCTGCCATACGCGGCGAGTGTTCCAGCTTGGGTGCTAATCTGCGATCCGTCTGCGGCGTAGAAAGTGAGGTCGAAGGTTACTTGCTCGTCCTGGGTGTTACCAATTTCAATAATAGATGAGCCATCTCGAGTATCAAGGGGTAGAACAAGCCGTTGGTTCGAGCCTCGAATAGCCTCAAGCTGAAAACCACCGTCGA
>CAYGNZ010000688.1:0-1820 GCA_964351345.1 uncultured Bdellovibrionales bacterium
CAAACAAAAATTATCGAAAACATCGGAAACTTCTTTCTACAAACATGCTGCGGTATTCTGGACTAGCCTGCCCAGGATAACTCATTGAATACTCCCCCCTAGAGGGCTCGGAATGGGGCTGGGAAAGCCTGAGGGAGCGGTCGCGGTCCTTGATTGCCGACTCAAGGCAATCGCCGTGCGGTAGGTGTCGATGTTCTCTCCATCAGATCGGAGCTGCAGCGTAATCTCAATTGCCTCAGGCAAGGCAGCTCTGTTTGGTTGCCAAATATCACTCCATTTTCCGTCCTTGAAAAAACGAAATTGCAGGCCACGGACTTTTTCTGCCATCGGGAACACCAGATCACGGGCTTTGATAGTTTCATCTCTTTCCACATCAGCGGGAGACTCTTCTCTCAACAATACCTTGTCATCTGCCGCAAGCTGCCGTTCCTCTGGCTCAAGCTCCTCGTAGTCTTCACCCCGTTGCGGATCAGCGAGTCGATACTCAACTTCGAGCAGACCGAAATTTTGCACGTCGTTAAAGCTTTGCTGACCGGCGTTTGAGCTGACGAATCGGATCCTGTCGACTCCCTCGGAGCTGCTCGTGCTCTTTGAAGCGCGAATATATTGCCTCTGAGAAGTGTTCGAACTGCCCTCAGGATCTGAGAGCGGTACTGCAACTCGTGCGGTGAGTTCGCGCGTCATCCGCTCAAGTACGTATTGCGCGGAGCGTGCGGTGCTCTCTTCTCCGAGAATGATACTTCGACCTCGTAAGATACCACTGATTGTTCCATACAGAATACCCGAGAGTAGGGCGAGCATCAGTGAGACCACTAATAGCTCTACAAGAGTGAAGCCCGTCTCGGTGTTCGTTGTGCTATCTGACAATGAGTTAACTCCCGGACGCAGAACCGCCAAGACTCCCAAAGCTACTTGTTGAGTCTGACGCTTGTGAATTGTCGATAAAATACACCAGGCTGAAGCTTTCATCTTCGGTTGGTCCCCAAGATATCAGCAAATCCACGCGTCTCAAGGCGTCCTGGATTAGTGGGAGATCGATACTGCTGACCTCCTGGGAGATCTTCCAACCCTCAAAATCTTTTCTCACTTGTGATTTATCTTCCTCAGTATCGAGGTATCCTATCTCTTCAAGCCGAGTGTAGAGCGGGTACTCTGTTTTTCCCGTATCTGGGGGATCGGCAGCGACTTAGAGAATGGTCATTACATACTGTGCAAGGAACGCCGATTTCGTTCTATTTTTTTCGTTGTAGTAGGTATCAAGCATTCGCGTATGAAGGCCAATAAGTGTGGTTAGTGCGAGTCCCAAAATCGCGACGGCGACTGCGATCTCGACCAAAGTGAAGCCCGCGCTGAGATTGAAACAGCGTTTCTGTTGCGTGGCATCCTCCGACATGGTGTGCACCTTAGGAGAAGTTCGAGGACGAATCGTATCGTTCGTCATTGAGTCTCCAATCAAATTCCTTATCCCCACCTTTTACTTCAACGACGCTGGTGGCGGGATTATTATATACGGTAAACACTTGCTCCCCGGCGGTAAGGTGTAGAATCGCGAACTGCGAAGCCGCGCCAGATACTCGAAGTATTACCGTCCCTGATTCAAATTTTTCTCCCGCCAATATGACATCACGAATTTCCAAGCCATCGCTTAACTTCTTGCCCTCGGCGAGGCTAGGAAACTCCAAAGGAGGTGAAAGCCGTATTCCGGCATTGGGATCACGAAAACGACTCTGGTAGTAGAGGGAATCCAGGGCGCCGCTTTGTCGCTTATCTTCTTCTTCAAACTCTTCCTCGATGCTACGCAAATCGCTCAGCTCTTCGTT
>CAYGNZ010000689.1:0-1814 GCA_964351345.1 uncultured Bdellovibrionales bacterium
TGACAATCGAGCCGCCGCCGCCTGCCCCGGTTTTTCTAAACTCGGGATACTCTCTAGTGCATTCTCTGCGGTAAGGATGATGGCCCCTACTGGGTTATTGATTTCGTGGGCAATTCCTGCGGCAAGCGCACCGATAGATGCCATTCGCTCAGAGCGGCTGAGCTGTTCCTGAGATGCCACAAGTTCAGAAGTGCGTTCAGCCACCAAGGTCTCTAAGTGTTCACGGTGGCGTCGCAGCTCTTGTTCCATGGCAACGCGTTTGCTTACGTCCCGTGCGATGGTGCAATGGCCGATGACTTTGCCGTCGTAACGAATAGGAGAAATATTAAGGGACACGGCGAATCGTTCACCGCTATTTCGAACGTGCATTGTCTCGGAACATTCGAAATTCTCAAGGTTTATTGCTTCATCACGATCAGCCTCAGTTGAGGAGCAAATCAAACGGGAGCCATGCGTCCCTAGTATGTCGTCCTCGGTATAACCATAGATCTGCTCAGCTCCTCGATTCCAACTGGTGATAGTGCCTTCAAGGTCCTGAGAAAAAATCGCATCCGCGGATGATTCAACTATCATTGCCAAACGCTGAAGTTCTGCATTTGCTGTGGTGAGCTCCTTCGTGCGTTCATCTACTCGTCGCTCCAGCTCGAGATGCGCGTTTTCACGTTCCTCTTCCCAACGAATGCGTTCGGTAATGTCCTCAGAGATTCCCAATAAATGGCTCGGATTGCCCTCTTCGTCTAAAATCGGGATTTTTTTGGTTTGGAGAATGCGCTTACCGTGTTTTGTATCTATCGGCTCTTGGCTAATTTCAACAAGCGTTCCCTCGGCAAGAACCTCTTTGTCCTTTGAGGTGAAGAACTCGGCTTGCTCGGGAGGGAAAAAATCAAAGTCGTTTTTGTTAATTAAGTCAGCCCGAGAATATCCGGTGAGAGTCTCTGCAGCTTTGTTGATGTGGGTGAATCGAAGCTCTTTCGCTTCTTTCACAAAGAGCATGTTGGGAATGTTTTCGAAAATAGAATCTAGGAAACCATTGAGCTCAACAATTTGCTGCGCGGCAAGCTTTCTTTCTGTGATGTCTTCTGCAATTCCTGCCATACGACGCAGGTGGCCTGTTTCATCGACGATCGGAAATCCCCGCTCCCAAATCCAGCGAATTTCACCATCGGGCCTACAAATACGGTATTCCTCGTTGTAGTTTCCTTGTTGGGCGCTCGTTGTGTAGGAGTGAACTACCCTCTCTCGATCGTCCTCATGAATCCATGTACGACGTAACTCACAAGGTTCGTAAGCCTCCTCAATGTTTCTACCCCATACGGTTTCAAATGATGGGCTGACATAGAGCACCTCCGAGGAATCAAATTCTTCTATCCAAAAGACCCCTCCAAAGCGTTCTGCGAACTCATGAAATCTCCGTTCACTCTCGATTAGGTTCTGATGAATATCAATTCTTTTGTCCGACTCTACTTGAAGAGCGGCGTTTACTGAATCAAGTTCATTACTACGCTCTTCGGCGAGAAGCTCAACTTCAACAGATCGTTTGAGTAAGCCCCAAACGTAATAGGCGACTAAGAGCGAGATAAACGCCGCACAGCTTGCCGCGAGCACGGGCGTGAGCGTCAAACCGGGTTTAAAAGAGCTCTCGGGGAGATAGACTTCAAGAAGCAGCTCTCGGCCTCCTACCGAAAGGACTTTGCTATGAAGTAAGGTGTCTGAGAGAGATTGCTCCGCAGTGATCGATCGTGGTGAGAGCCAATAGTAGTTGTTGTTTTGATCCCGCACCCGAAGGGTAAAGCCAATTTGGTGAAACACGCTTA
>CAYGNZ010000690.1:0-1802 GCA_964351345.1 uncultured Bdellovibrionales bacterium
GCGGATTTAATATTGGTTCTTCGAAACCCGCGGAAAGTGATTTCTCTCGAATTCCTCATCACCTTTACTCCATCCGTCAACCGGAGGAGAGCTTCGATGCGGCGCAATTTCGCTCCCTTGCTCTGGAGAAAATTGAGGAATTGCAGCAACGCAAGGTGGTGCCGATTTTTGTTGGTGGTACAGGACTCTATATCAAATCACTGCTCTGTGGCTTGGTCGAGATTGAAGGGATCGATCAGGCAGTCCGTGATCAGGTGGATTCTCGTGAAAACGAATTTTTAGCCAGCGATAGGGAGAGTGCCGGGGAGAAAATGCATCAGTGGCTGAGCGAAGTAGATCCCGAGAGCGCGAATCGGCTTGCGGTCGGTGACAGGCAACGAGTGCGTCGAGCGCTCCATGTTGCGCTCTCCAGCGGCAAGTCGCTCAGTGAGTTGCAACAGGAACATGAGTTTTCAGATTCAGGGCTTTGCGCCTTAGTGCTGCACCTTCAGCTCCCCCGAGAGCGACTCTATCAGCGAATAAATCAAAGAGTAGATCAGATGATTACAGACGGCTTGCTTACGGAAGTCCAAGCACTTTCTCAGCAGCATTCCCCAGAGTGCTTACCCTTTCACTCAATTGGCTATCGTCAAGTGGTACAATACCATTCTGGAGAGATCTCATTTGAGCAAATGAGCGATTTGATCAAGCGCGACACGAGAAGATTTGCCAAAAGGCAGTTAACCTGGTGGCGCAATGAGCCTAAAAAAATGGGCTGGAGTATTCATCAGGAGCTCCACTCGCCGAGTCTGGAAGAGATAGTGTCAGTGGCGCAAGAGTTTGTTGACAAAAAAGGGCGGTTTAATCGAGAGGGGATTGCGTTTTTGCCGATTTCGCTAGAAGATACCTCCGCGTTTGGGAGTGATGAGGTCTGAAAGAAGTGAAACTTTCGCAGCCAGTCATTTCCTCAGCGAAAACGCCACGAGGAACGCTACGGTAGAGACGCGGTTTGGCAGCCGCGCCACACCAGGGTAGAGTACGCGACTCGGTCAGCTCACTTATTAGTACGTTGAGCTACGGAAATCTGCTTTCTTCCGTTGTTCTGACGCGTTTAGGCTGACGTTTCATAAGCAGCGAGATGACCCAAATGGATTGAGAAAAGGGTGGATTCAGCAAAGGGCGTCGCTTTTGCCGGAGTTTTAATACAATCGCCAATCTCGCACTACAGTTCGAATGCTTGCGTACCGTTTGAATCTTTTTCCAACGAAACCGCTTCCATTCTTAAACGTAACGCTTACTCCTTGATTATACGGAATGGACTTTAGTCAATATTTAGATTTTGAGAAGCCAGTGGTAGAGGTCGAAGAAGAGATTCTTCGCGTTCGCTCGCTAGTAGAAGGAGGAGATCTTTCCCAAGCTGCTGAAGTTGAAAAGCTTCAAAAAAAATTAGAGAAGGTGCGTTCTGAGGTCTACGGTAATCTTACCGCCTACCAGCGAACTCGACTTTCGCGACACTTCGAGCGGCCGTTTACGCTTGATTATATTCGCGCACTCATTACTGACTTTTCCGAGCTTCATGGAGATCGTCTTTTCGGGGATGACCCGGCAATCGTTGGTGGTATTGGAAAGTTCAACTCTCAACCAGTTATGGTGGTGGGGCATCAGCGTGGACGCACGACGCAGGAGAGAATAAAGCGCAATTTCGGCATGACTCGACCCGAGGGAAACCGAAAAGCTCAGCGTCTGTTTAAGCTCGCCGAGAAGTTTTCCCTACCGCTGATCATGTTTATCGATACCCAGGGCGCCTATCCAGGGCTTGATGC
>CAYGNZ010000691.1:0-773 GCA_964351345.1 uncultured Bdellovibrionales bacterium
TTCGTTGTTTTCGGGACGAAGATTTACGGGCGAATCGCCAGCCAGAATTTACTCAAATCGATATCGAAATGTCGTTTGTGGAAGAAGCTGATGTGCAAAAGCTCACCGAGGGGCTTATTCGATCCATCTGGCGCGAATGCGCAGGAGTTGAGCTCGAAGAGGTGTTTCCGCGGTTGAGCTACGATGAGTGTATGGAGCGTTTCGGGGTTGACGCCCCGGATTTACGCTTTGGGTTGGAACTCAAAGACGTCAGTGACCTTGCCGCCGCAACGGAATTCAAAGTTTTTCGAGCGGCTATTGAAGCCGAGGGAGTGGTGAAAGGCTTTTGTATTCCTGATGGCGCTGCGCTTTCTCGTAAGGACTTTGATGATCTCACTGAGTTCGTTAAACCATACGGCGCGAAGGGACTTGCCTGGGTGAAAGTAGACGGGGAGGAGTTTAAATCACCAATCGCGAAATTTATTCCTCAGGAAGTAATGGAATCAATGCGTTCGCGGTTTGAAGCAGAGGATGGAGACGCGATTGTATTTGTTGCCGATCAAGCCTCCGTTGCTCACCCTGCCTTGGGAGCGCTACGACTTCATATTGGTAAGACTCGAGGCTTTATCGATGAATCCCAACTAAAATTCCTTTGGGTAGAGAAATTTCCGCTCGTGGAGCAGGATGCTGTTGCGGGACGCTATGTGTCAGTGCATCACCCCTTCACCGCACCCTTACTCAATTCCGAAACGGGACTCGAAGAACTGTCTTCAAGTCCCGGCTCATTAAAGGCG
>CAYGNZ010000691.1:783-1799 GCA_964351345.1 uncultured Bdellovibrionales bacterium
CTCAACGGTCAAGAAATCGGCGGCGGAAGTATTCGAATTCACCGTGCCGATGTGCAGCAAAAAGTCTTCGATTTGCTGGGAATCGATGTTGAGGAGGCTCGACTGAAGTTTGGATTTTTACTTGATGCGCTTTCCTACGGGGCGCCGCCGCATGGAGGTATCGCACTTGGATTGGACCGAATTGTGATGCTGCTTGCGGGGACTGATTCTATACGGGACGTAATCGCTTTTCCGAAAACGCAGCGGGGCCAAGATTTGATGGTTAATGCACCGGCCAAATCTCCGGTCGAGTCTCTGGTCGAGTTAGGGATTCGAGTAGTCGCAGATAAATAATCACCTAAGGTGTTTCTGCGACTGTTGGGTCTGGGAGAGTAAGGGTATTTAAAGAAGAGGGACTAATCGTCGTCCTCTTCCTCTTCGTATTCCTCGTCGTCATCGATATCGATATCTTCTTCGTCGAGGTCGGCATCGATGTCATCGTCAATATCATCAATGTCTTCCACATCATCTGCGTCTGCCACATCGTTCATGTCGTACGCGTCGTGGGATTCCTCGTCTTCAAACGCTGAGGGGTCTAACTGCTCAAGGGCTTCGGTAAGGTGTGAGAGTATGGTTGCAAAAGTGGTGGTGCTCACGTCGTGTTCCTCAATCGCCGTTTCAACCGAGGTCTCTAAAGCTTCAATGATCGCTTGCGAATAGCTATCCTCGTCATCGCCGTGAGTTTGTTCCGTTTCCTCTTCAAGCTCGGTATAGCTCTCGATGAGGTCTTTTAGTGCTTGGTCCAAATTTGCAAATGCGCTCATGTCTTTTTCCTTTATTAAGAACGCCCTTTATCTCAGACGATACCTATTCTGTTCCCATTTGCCCCGCAGGGAGTGCAGATACTCATCGTAATCTTCGTTTCAGCGAGTAGTTGAAACGTAAAATGTTGAAGAGCTATGAACTCAACGCCTTCTCAAATTTTCTTCCGCCCTTTTTTGGGCAGAAAGCGTAGAGATCGGTCAGATTTTAGGAGG
>CAYGNZ010000692.1:0-1797 GCA_964351345.1 uncultured Bdellovibrionales bacterium
TATGCCGATGAACAGGATGATTTTGAAATCTCCGTGCAGGAGATGATGGGTTTTCGACAAAGCGATAAGCTTGATCTCTTATTCGATCTCGTTCAGGAAGAGATAGAAAATCCTGAGAAACGAAAGCGCCATGAGGTAAATGTCGCAGACTCTAATTTACGAGTACTTGATCACACGCGAATTGAGAAGGCCGTTGTTCGTTATGCAAACGACCAGAAAAAGCTGCGAGAACTTCAAGCAGAAATTGAAGAACAGGGTCTTGATGATTTTACCATCCCCGTGCAGGGAGCACACGCAGGCCTTCGTCTAGTCGCATTCATGTTCGATGCCGCACTTTGCCTTGTGCTCACTCTAGCCTTTGCCGCGGTGGCAATTTTACCCAACGGTATGTTGGAGAGTCTATTTATTGGCGAGCTCGTTCCCGAACGAGAAGTGCTACCCTACTTTTTTGACCTTTGCCTCATGGGCTATTGCTTCTGGCTAGGAGTAAACGCACTCCTCATCGCTCTTAGCGGCACAACCTTTGGCGGTCGCTTGTGCAAAATTGAAGTGATGAACGACCGCGGATTTCCTGCGAGCTTTTCACAGGCACTGGTGCGGAGCATGCTTCAGGTGCCGAATGCTCTACTGTTGGGCTTGGGCTCACTGCCTGCTTGGCGCGGTCGGATGCAGAGCCTGCCAGATGTGCTCTGTAGAACACAAACTGGCCGACGTCTGTTCGATATGGAAGTACAGGACTAGCCTTCGTACTCCTTGAGAAATCCTCGAAACTCTCGTAGATGCTCTTGCTCGTCGCTGAGAAGGGCAATGCAGAGGTCTTGGGTGGGGTAGTCATGTCCATCCGTGAGCTCAATGATCTTTTTATACTGATCAATTGCTCCCTGTTCAGCTTCCATCACACCCTTAATCACCGCGACTACATCAGTTGAATTGGCAGGTGGCTGCAAAGAGTCTTGCGAAGCTTTGAACTGTTTACTACCTGGCACCGAACCTCCGAGCACCCGAATGCGCCCGGCAAGCTGTTGGGCATGTGAGAGTTCTTCGGTGATGTCAGCAGCAAGCGACTTTTTGATCTCCTCTGCTCTCACGCCGTCGAGATTGACCGAGTTCGCCAGGTAATTCTGCACTGTCTCAATTTCCATCCAGTAGGAAACGATAAGCTGCTCAATGATTTCTTGATCCTTAGACACAAATCCTCCTAATCGCTAGTACCATTCAGGCCCTCTATTGTAGACCTGGGAATATTCCCTTTGCAAAGTTCCTAACATAGTTACTTTAGTGCAAAGCTATGATTTGTATCACGCGTTTACTGGCAAAGTATTTAAAACTGCATTTTTATGAGTAAAAAAATCGCTATTGTCTGGTTCCGTCGAGACCTTCGTCTTGCGGATAATCCAGCACTTGATGCCGCACGGAACAACTATGAGCAAGTTCTCCCCGTGTATATTCACGCCCCTGCGGAGGAGGGAGATTGGGCTCCAGGGGGTGCATCAAAGTGGTGGCTGCACCACTCCCTCAGCGCACTCGCTGAAGAACTGCGCGACCGCGACTCGGGTCTGATCATTGGCGAAGGCAAAAGCCTGGAACAGCTTAAGAAGCTCGTGAAATCTTACGATGCTGCCGCAGTCTACTGGAATCGCCTCTATGACCCACTACTTGTTGAGCGAGACAAAGAGGTAAAAGCTGCGCTCAAGGAAGAAGACCTCGACGTGAAATCTTTTTCGGCAAATCTCCTAACAGAGCCTTGGGAGGTTCAAAACGGCTCGGGTAAACCTTACCAAGTCTTCACTCCGTTTT
>CAYGNZ010000693.1:0-1769 GCA_964351345.1 uncultured Bdellovibrionales bacterium
CCCTCGGCAGGTTACGTTACAACCGAACTTGACCGACCAGGATTCGCGGGATTTAGTCAATTGGGCATTCA
Source organism: uncultured Bdellovibrionales bacterium (assembly GCA_964351345.1). Lineage (GTDB taxonomy): Bacteria > Bdellovibrionota_C > UBA2361 > SZUA-149 > SZUA-149 > SZUA-149. The sequence continues at coordinate 72 of CAYGNZ010000693.1, forward strand.
AGGCACTCCCGGAGACTCGGGTGGTGGTTGGTTTAAGAATGGAATGTTGGCAGCACTTTACAGTGACGCCAATACACCGAGATACGGTGGAGATACGACTGCGTATCAGTTGGGTCTCGAAATTGACTTTATTAGTGATATCCGTACGCTGAAGGGTGCAACTGTACCAGAACCTTCGTCGATACTTTTGCTGCTCGCAGGACTTCCTTTTGCGAAAAGCAGGATGCGTCGTGGGTAAAGGTTAAGAGAAAAGCAGCTCTAGCTAGCATTTCATGAGCAGGTGCCATCCACGGATGCGCACCTGCTCTTCTGTTTTGTCGCTCACCTCGTCACCAAAAAACAAAAATTGCAGGCTACCCGTTGATCCCCGCTGATGCGAGAGTGTCGTCAATAGTGCCTCCAACCTCGTCGAAAGTTTCGAAAGTTTGCTGACCAACGTTCGTTACAGCACTAATCGCCGCAACTGCAATCAAACTCGCCAACAACGCATACTCCGGACTAATGACTCAGAGCCGGACTAATGACTCAGAGCCGGACTAATGACTCAGAGCCTTTGCTAATAAAATCGCAACGTCGATTGCAGATAATAATTTCTCTCAACGGATTCATCCTAAACTCAAATTTTCGAAAGAATTTCGGCCTCGCAGGCGAGATTAAGGTTCGATTTCTACATCAATATCTGAGACGTCACGCAGCTCTCCCTCGGCACTTCGGATGTGCAATGACGTTCTCCTGATCTTTGGCGGAATTGGGCTAGGTTGTAAGACCTTTAGGAGGGGGATACGTCATTGGAGGAAAATCTATATCAAACTCTCCTGCGCGATATCGCTTAGAAGCGTTCAAATACATTTCTACGATTGCAAAATACCACGAGAGGAACGCTTGTTTCGTTTGGTAGCAGACACATAATACTATCGGACGCCTGGTGCCAGTCTTACTTTTTCTTGGAAGCGTTCCAGGAATGACTTTCCTTAGTTCCTCTTTACTTGGATAAGTATAGCCACGTGCAAGGCGGTCTTGAACTTCTTTTATTCGTCTCTCCTCTAGTTTCTTTACCATCTGCTTTTCATATTCAACTTGGCTCAGATTTTCATAACCAGGGACTCGTGCGTATTGTAGCTCGACGATTTCCGTGAAGTCTTTTGGGGTGAGAAGAGGATTATTGCGTTTTCTCGCATTGTATTCTCCCCAGTGTACGAGTTTAAACTTTCTTCTTTTGTCTCTTAGCGCGTCGTAGACTCCATTGTATCCTGGGTAGTCACCTATACGTTCAGCGAGACCATCTTGTACTGCTTGTAGGGCACAGTAGAAGAAATACTTTTCTGTGTCCTCATTTAGCGGAAGGACGTTGACGGTATAGCGTCGCTCAAATAGTGGTCCGCCTCGAAAATTGGGGACATATTTTCTAACTCCTGCGGCGACTCTTGCGTTGAAGTCTCGCATGAATGCTGCTCTGTTGGCTTTTGGGAATCTTGCGACGAGATGGAGATGGTTACCTTGAAAGGAAGCGTTGTAAAGCAGGACCTTGTACTTTGCGGCGTACTTGGCTAGGTAGGCGCGGATGTGATTTTCCAGGGGTTCGTTGTTGATGAACCAGAGGGCGCCGTTAATTGTTCTTGAGGTGATGAAGCACGCGTGTTGAGGGGTTTCTATGCGGATGGGTTGGGACCAGAGTTTTGCCATGGGGTTTCCTTGGGG
>CAYGNZ010000694.1:0-1763 GCA_964351345.1 uncultured Bdellovibrionales bacterium
CATCCTCAGACCAACCGAGTCCGTCTCGCTTTATCAGCAAATCGTAGGAAGAGGCCTGCGCCTAAGTCCAGGCAAAAAAGACTGCCTCGTGCTGGACTATACAGGCGTAAGTCATGACATTTACAAACCCGAAATTACCGAAAAGAAACCAAGCGAAGATAGCGTACCAGTAGAAGTCAGCTGCCCCATGTGTGAACACGTAAACGAATTTTGGGGACTCGAGGATGCTGATGGACAGCTTGTCGAGCACTTTGGTCGCAAGTGTAAGGGCGCGATAGTTGATCCAAACAGCCTTGAGATTGTGCCCTGTGGATTTAGATACCGTTTTAAAAATTGTGATAGCTGCGGTGCTGAAAACGATATCGCCGCCAAATCGTGCAATCAATGCGCTCAGGTCTTAGTTGATAACGATACTAAGCTCAAAGAAGCGATGGGACTAAAGGATGCGCATGTGTTACGACCGGACACAATGATATTGGAGAAAAAGGTCAACGACAAACAGGAGGAAAGACTTGAAGTTCGTTACTACGATCTCGATGCGCAATATCTAAGCGAGGTTTTTTACCTGAACAACACTAGCGATGTGAAATCGTTTTATTACAATTTCACTCGCATGCATAATCGTATCCCAGAACGAAAACTCGAAATCAATTCCGTAGATGACGCGATCGCACATAGCGATAAGTTTCGTTTGCCGATGTTTATTGTGGCACGAAAGCAGAAAAAGTTCTGGAAAATACGAGAGAAAGTATTCTAAAGTCCGTAAAGTACTACCGCTAAGAAGACTTTACGCCCACCATGCTGCGCACCGACACCAAATACGATCGATGGTTTTTTTGTTGCTTTGCGGTCTTCCTTATCGTGCAACTTCTCCTTGCGAGCTTCACCACCCTCGACCTCTCTTTTGATGAAACATACTACTGGGATTGGTCGCGGCGTCTTGACTGGGCATATTTCAGCAAAGGACCAGTTGTTGCAATTCTCATCCGGCTTAGTTGCATGCTTTTTGGCAACAGCGATTTTGCCGTCCGCTTCCCCGCAGTAATTTGTTACGCACTTAGCTCTGCGGTGTTTTTCTACTTAGTGCGTAGACTACATGGTGCGAAAATCGCATTCTGCGCCTTTCTTACCTACCGCGCGCTACTTATCCTCGCCCAATCAGGTTTTCTGATGACCACTGATGCCCCCGCGCTGCTCTGCTGGGTGCTGGTACTCTATTTTGCTTGCAGAGCGGTTACGGAACAGAAGTCGAGCTTTTGGATTCCGGCACTCCTCTGCATTGGAATCGGCACGCTTAGTAAGTATTCGGTAATAATTCTCTTCCCGTCTTTATTGACGCTATTACTTTTGCAAAAGAACCTTCGCTCTCAACTTTATTCCCCATCGATGTACATTGGCATTCTCTGTCTCAGCCTTTGCCTGCTTCCTGTTCTCTACTGGAACTACCTTCATGATTGGGTCAATTTGGGCCACAATGTCTCACACCTCAATCGCTCCTCAAGTCCTTCCATTAAGCTACGTTACCTACCTGAGCTTCTTGGTGGGCAACTGGGTTTGGTTGGTCCTCTTGTGCTGCCGGGCTTTATTTGGGCGCTGGTGATTGGAGTCAAGCAGTGGCGAAAAGATCAAGAACCTGTAGTAGGAGTAGCGCTGGCTAGCTGCTTACCGCTTATCGCACTTTGCCTATTGGTTTCACTGACCAAACGAGTTCAAGCAAACTGGCCCGCACCTATATATCCAGGCATACTACTGCTCGCTGTCGA
>CAYGNZ010000695.1:0-1760 GCA_964351345.1 uncultured Bdellovibrionales bacterium
AGAGGCGCGTTCTTCTTTTCAGATACGGCGTGGGTGCCGGGGTTGTAGCTCGGAGGAATGTAGGGAAACTTCTTTGGCTCCTCGTTTTCGTCGAGCTGTTTCTGAGGGTCGAGGTAAAAAAGGTCTTTTGCTGCTCTATTCATCGTGGGGTCGTGCTTCTGAATTCGCTTGGCTCTTCGCGCGTTCCGCCAAAAACGCGTGCGAGGGCTGTAGAGATATAACTAACTTAAAGTAACACCGGGGATGGGGTGCGACAAGGCGGAATTTATCTCTGAAAACAAAATTTCAGGGCAAGTTCGGTCCATGAGAGGCAGATTCCTCGGTGCTCGGCAGCAGCGGGCGTTTGAAGTGCGCGTGACAAAGCAGTCAGCAGCGACAGCGGGGGGAGAAGGCCAGTGTAAACCAGCCTGTGTGAACCAGCCTGTGGATAAGCTGCTATTCTGGTCGAAGTTCTGAGGACGGGGCTGATTTAGACTCCGAATCAGACTTCGATTTACTTTCCTTTCCGTTTTTCTCTGGACTGGATTTTTTTGCAGCGTCTTGCTTATCACCACCCTCTTGGCCGTCACCGCGATTCCGACGACCGCGACCGCGACGATTTCCTCCTGAGGAGGAGCGTCCTTCGGCGCGTGAGCCATCTCCACGGTTACCCTCAGAGCGTCGTCGTCTATCTCGACCGCCTCTTCGCTTGCCGCCGCCGCCTGAACGGGAGCGGGAACTCTTGCGTCGGGGACGCTCAGAGGACTCAGAGGGCTTTCGTTCACGTTCGATCGATGAACTCGCACTAATCGTACGATGAACCTCAGACTTTCCGGTCATTAGTTCGAGGTCATACTCATCGGGCTTCTTACGGCCGTCAGCATAGATAAGAATAGACGCCTGAGTTTTCGCTTCGAAGTCTGCCAGCATTTGTCGCTTGTTGTTGAGCAGCAAGAGGGCGGCGGAAGGGGCCATATGCACCCGAACTTCCGTAATTCCTCCTGCAAATACTGAAGATTGTATTTTCCGCAGTACCTCAAGAGCGGCAGATTCCGGAGTTCGTACCCGACCCCGACCTGTGCAATGAGAGCAAACGTTGTGACTCTGGCTGACAAGAGAAGACTTCAGCCGTTGTCGCGACATCTCAAGCAGTCCAAACTTCGAGATTCTACCGACCTCGATTTTAGCCTTGTCGCTTCGTACAGCATCTTTAAGGGTTTTTTCTACAACCTGCTTATGCTTGCGGTCGGTCATATCGATAAAATCGATAACGACAAGACCACCAAGGTCTCGCAGACGTAATTGTCGAGCGATAACTGCCGCTGCCTCCTTGTTTGTGGCAAAGGCAGTTTCTTCAACATCAGCCTGACTCGTCGCCCGCCCGGAGTTCACGTCAATCGCGACAACGGCCTCGGTAGAGTTGATTACAATTGATCCACCAGAGGGGAGTATCACCTCAGGCTGATTGGTCTCCTCTACTTGTCCATCGAGATGAAAATTCGAAAAAAGTGGCTGAGGCTTATCGAAGAACTGAACTTTTTCTTCAAAACTAGGGATGATTCTTTTAACGAACTCCCGTGCGGTCTCATAGGCTTGTCGTTCGTCGATAAGAATTTCGTCGATTTCGCTGGTGAGATAATCACGAATGGTGCGAATCGCGAGGTTGCTTTCCTGATACAAGGCCTTTGGGCCGCCGGACTCAAGACTGCTGGTCACCACATCGTACCAGGTGTCGAGCAGGGCATCGAGATCGCGCTGCAATTCGGTGGAACTCTTATTTA
>CAYGNZ010000696.1:0-1760 GCA_964351345.1 uncultured Bdellovibrionales bacterium
AAAAAAGAGAATACGAAGAAGGAGATAGAACATTTCATTAGGTTAGAGCGCATGTTCTATCTCCTTAGGCACAGGTGTGGATAACAAGAAATTGAAAAATCTAAGCCAGAGCTGATTCAGAGAACTTTCTCTTTGCTCGCTCAACTTTCAGCTTAGCTCCTTTCTTCTGCCAAAAGGCGGTATAGCTACCAAGAAGTAGCCCGAAAATTGTAGCTATCGCAGGAACCAATTGTATAGATGTGAGCCAAACCAGATACGGCAAGGTGATCGCTTGTCTCGATGCAACAGGCCCCATCAGAATACCGATCGCCATGGCAAAACCTAGTGTAAAAAATGAAGTTTTTCCGACTAGTTTAGCAGAAAGCTTTTTGCCGGAGGTTTTTACTCGACGGTACGCAATTATCATTGCCGTTAGAGTTGCCACGTGAACGACTGGTAGCAACTCTCCGAGCCACATGAAGGTAACGGATGAAATGATTGCAATAATAGCTGCATACTTTACGCTGCCTTTTTCTGACATGACGATTCTCCTTATCAATGCCTCTGTTCTTAGCTCTGCCGAGGCAGACGAAGAAGCTTGTAAAATGTGTCTTCGAAACATCTGCGGCCCAATAAATGCGACAAAAATACTCGCAAACAAGAGCCTGTTTCTATGTGTGCTTTAGGAGTGATCGCAGTAATGAGGAATTTGTTGCTGAGGGAAATGATGAATTTTAGCGCGAAACGTCTTTGTTCTTTTCTCGTGTGTATGCCTCGTATTCAGCCGAACCGACAATATTTAATTCGGCTTCGAGCGCCTCATGTACGGGAGGCAAATCAGATTGCTTACGGACTGAGTTTGTCACTACCTCGCAGCGATTTACACAGAATAAACAACTAAGCCACACAGGGATTGGAACGCCAAAGAGCAGTAAAAAGGTAGCTCCTCCGGGCCCAATGTTTTTGTGAAAACCCAGCTCAAAACTTATCGATAGCCAAAACCCCGAGGCAGCGAATAGAGCGAGGAAGAATTGTTTGAGGTCTTTTGGTCTAGAGATGACTAGGCAGTAAGAGACACTCAAAACGTAGGCAGCGAACAATATTCTTGCCCAAACTGAGAAACTATCAGCGGGGACAGTGGTATGTCGTATCTCTGCACCCGCCTCCCAGGGGAAGCTGACTACGGGCAAGAGCTGGTAAGCAAGGACTGCGAGAACCAACGAAAGGCTAAGAGCCCGCTTTGAACCAGGTGCTACAAAACCCTCTAACCAACGGTCAAAGTCGAACTCTTCTTGCCTCTCTAACATTGCGTTTTAACTCAACTTCACGATTAACAGCTGTGCTAGATACTAGATCGTCTGAGTGCTGAGTTTTCTTTAGCAAGCTGAGGATAAAAGAGCGTTTCTCAATACTCGATTTTACGCGGCATAGAGCCATTGACCCCCATCAGGAATCCAGAGCTGCCCTTGACCTTGAAAATCCTCTTCTCGAAGCGTATTCGGATCTAAATAGCCAAGACCAACTGCTCTACATTCTTCTTCAGGGATTCCTGTGGCGAGAGTCACGTCAAAAGGAAAACGCTCAACACCATCCACGAGCTCTCCCAGACCTCGAACGTTAATCACGTGTGCGGCTACGTTCTTATCAAACTCAGGATGCTTGCGGCAGAAATCAAGCACATAGTGCAAACCATGGTAACCAATACGTCGAATGTCCCGGTCCATGCGCTCGTTTGAATGAAAACAGGTAATATGAGGCCCATAAAGTATAATCTCCGCACC
>CAYGNZ010000697.1:0-1749 GCA_964351345.1 uncultured Bdellovibrionales bacterium
GCCGGTATCAGGGCCGTGGCAAACAAGAGCATTGGGGTCTGCTTAATATCTCTGTTCAATCCAAGGAGAAAGGGAATGATAAAACTCGTTCCCAGGACAAACCAGGCGATGCTGTGCCAAGGCTGTTCTCTAAGACGAACAATTATCCAAGCTGTTTCTTCAGGAAGGTTCCCATACCAAATCGGCAGGTAGTGACTCCAAAATAAATAAGCCCAAAAAATCCCAAAACCGAACATCAGTTTCCCCAAATCCCAGAGCGTGCGACGTTCGATTTTCCTTAAAAAGAGCGGATGAGCTAGGCGTAGAAATCCCACTGAAATAGCGGCAAACGCCATCGCGAGATAGACCGCAGACATAAAGTAGAATCCACCAAACATGGTTGAATACCAATGCGGGTCGACCGACATAATTTGATCAAAGGCAATGAGCGTCAGCACTATCGCATAGAAGATAACCACCGCTGGTGAAAATCTTCCCATCAGACCTGTCGTTTTTTGAATTTCAGCTTTCGTATCGCTGCTCGCACCAACCGCATAGCGGTCAAACTTCTTGTCCTTCCAACGAGCTACTTGCTCGTCACTGAGGCCCGTCAATCCACCGCGTATCGCAAGTATGTCGCGACGCACCGAGAGCGTGATCACTCGGCGAATAAGAAAAATCAGCAGCACCAGCGCAAAGACATCTCGGGCGAATACGAAATTCGAGGTGAGCCAAATTCCTTTCCCTGCAATCGGAACGTGTGCCCAAACAAATAAGTGATCGTGCCCAAAGTACAGCGCGATCAGAATGAGTGGAGTGAGACAAAGAAACGGAAGAGCTGACTCAAACACGCGGCGAATCGGCCGAGACCACTGCGCATTACAAATTTGAAACACTGCAGCAAACCCACTCGATGCTGCTGCCACGCAAAACCAGTAGAGAAAGTTGACGTGCACCGCCATCCACGCTCGGCGTGCATCTCCGTTAGCGAGTTCCTGTGCGAAGCCCACTACGCCGATCACCACGAGTAGCGTCAAAAACAGCTTCATCGCTAAGGACAAACCGAGCGGCTTGGCCTCAACAATACTTGGGATATCATCAACAGTTACTGGAGAAAGAGAATGTGACATCGTTTGTTATTCTTCCTTTTGAGGTCGTTTGAAGCCGTCCACGTCAGTACCTTGGAGGAAGCGTAAATAGTTTACGATATCCCACTGCTCGGCATCGGAAAAACGAAAGCCATATCGTGGCATCGCTCGTAGGCCATAATGAATGACACCGAAAATACGCCCGTCGCTTTTCTGTCGGTAAAAATCTTTGGTCAAATCGGGCACGCCAAGCTGACTGCCCACGGGGCCTTCTCCGCTACCCGTCTTTCCATGACAAGTCCAACAATTCGCATTCCACAAGCGCTGACCGCGCCAAACAGAATTTTTGGACAAGGGAGTTGGATTACTAAGCTTCTGTTCCGCCTCTTCAAGCGTCATCGTAAACGGCTTATACCCAAGCGGCACGGTTCCTTCTACGGGAGCACGCGCAACCTCATTCGCTTCAAGCGACTGCTGACGATACATATCGTAGTCCCAGGGTAAGGCAACCGCAGAGGAAGCAAAGACCCCAACGACAAGCAAGATAACACTGCATCGCACTGCTTTAGCGAACATAGATTGCCTCCACTTCTTCCGCACCATAGCTCTCAAGCTTCTTTTTAACTTCGTCCGCATCATCCTTGGGCACACGTATACTAATTCCAAAATGCCCTGCACTAAA
>CAYGNZ010000698.1:0-1743 GCA_964351345.1 uncultured Bdellovibrionales bacterium
CCGTGAGTACGGTTTGCGCTGCAAGAACGAGCCGACCATCTACCGCATACACCGGGCGAGCTAAGGTTCTGCCTGGGGTTAGATCGGAGAGAGAAAGTGCTTGAATTGCCGAGCCCGGAGTCATCTCCGACGAGGAGATATCGGAGGAAGCACTCCTTGCGGAGGAGCTGGTGATCGGTTGCGTCTTTTCTGGAGAGGGGTCGAGTTCATCAAAATGATGCACAAAAATATTGCCGACGGTAACATGCTTTGTCACCGCCTCGCCGAGAAGCTTTGCTAATGCAAAGCAGACTTTTTTATCCGAGATAAATGCGCTCCCCTGCCGCTGCGCCTTTAATACCCGATACACTCCAGATGGATCCCAGTATCCCCTTCCCCAACAACTTCGAAGAGCAAGCTCTACTCCCAAGAGTATTTCCGCATCTTCTCGTACGGCTGAGTTACTCGTCGTCTCGGTGCCTGCAAGAAGAGCTGCACTACATTCAATTCGATCAGCAATAGCGGTGTCATTGAGATTGCTACGCAAAAAACCTGCCGTCTCCAGAAAACTTTTGCTCACTTCTTGCTGAACTGTTGTTGATTTATCCAGATAAAAATCGTGCCTACGCAATGAGTTTGCTTTTTCTCGCAGTTTGAAATGGAGCAATGCTGCACTTGCGCGCAGGAGGCTATTTCTCTCACGACTCAGTCCGAGAGAACTCGCGATTGCGGAGGTAGCAAACGCAAGACGACGAATGTGGAGCCCTACTTCTGGATCCTCCGAAGTTTGGCGGGAGACGAAATCCTGGAGCGGAAGAACACTCATCCCCGCGGGGAAAAGATGAGTATCACTGAACTGTGAAACCTCACGAGCAAGTGCGAAGGTCAGTCCACCATACGAGTTCTCGAGATTCTGCGGGTCCAGATAACCCGCGATGCGCCGAACTATTGTTTCGGTATTGTCGGCAACGACTTTTCTAGGTTTACCCTGGACGACTTCTTCCTCGACTTGCCGTTCCTTGGATTCAGAACTGGCGTCTTGGCTACGGTCGGTTGAAGAATCGATTTCGGTTAGACTAACGGCAAGCAACTTTGATTTGCTACCGAGAAGGGAGGAGGCGCTCTCGATCAAAGACTCCACATCATAGGGAGTATCGATTGGTGTGACCTTTTGAAAGCTTCCCTTCAGTACATCAACAATTTTCCCAGCATCTTTGGCGATAAAAACTTGAGGTATCGAATACAATTTTGGCGTGTTCGCCAATTCGATCAATCGCTGAGATGCCTCTCGCTCGTCAGCGCTCGCATCCGTAATAATGAGGTGGGGGCGCTTGCGTTCGCAGCGTTCGAGTAAATCATCAAGCTCGCTCAATCGGATCACTTCGGAATCGGCAGCACGCAAGGCATACACCAGCTTCTCAGATGAAGCTGTTGCACTATTCCAGAAGTATATTGTGACGGGCATGGAAAGTGACCTGAGAGTGCCGAATAAAGTAGCTCACGTGTACTGCCTAAGGATAACGTGAAGAGGCGAATGACGAAACGACTGAAAGTCTCTGCTCGCTCTGTCGGCTTGAATGCGACTGAAATAGGGTAGTTCAATAGCAATCGACGGCAAAACTAAAGGAATGAAAGCTGAATGAAATGCTTGTTTTGCTCAGATTTCTCAGCCACAGGGTCTCTTGACCACAGGGCAAAAACGAAAAATATCGGGGTGAGAGGATTCGAACCTCCGGCCCTCGGTTCCCAAAACCGATGCGCTAC
>CAYGNZ010000699.1:0-1742 GCA_964351345.1 uncultured Bdellovibrionales bacterium
GGTAGTTGTTTTTTCAACGCGGCATTTGCTCGCTTGGTGATTACCCACGTCAGTGCCGCGGTCGCCAGTAGCCCCACAACATAAAATGCCCATTCAAGATTGCTGCGTTCTCTGTTTGCTTGAAAAAGATCTCCTGCGAGAGAGCCGATATATACGTAGAGCAAGATGCCTGGCATCATTCCAAGCCAAGAGGCAAAGCTATAGTCGCGAAAGCTCACACTCGTCACACCATAAAAATAGTTCAGCAGATTAAAAGGGAAGAGTGGGGAAAGTCGACTGAGGAATACAATTTTCCAGCCATCAACTTCGACAACTTCATCAATCGCAGCCCAACGCGGTGAGCGTTTCATTTTCTGACTGATCCAACGGCGAACTCCGTAGCGAGCGATTAAAAAAGCAAGCATCGCACCAAGTGTGGAGCCGATAGAAACGAGGATGGTTCCCCACAGCAAACCGTAAATCGCCGCTCCGGCGAATGTTAAAATTGTGCCTGGAATCAAGAGCACCGCTGAGGCAATATAGATCAGGATGAAGACAAGCGCCCCAAGAGCGCCTTGGTTCTTACTCCATTCGAGAATATTGGCAATAAGGCCGCGAAGGTTGTAGCGATATTCGGCAAACAGAATCAGCGCAAAAAGCAGCACGAAGAGGGCGGCTTTAAATTGAGCGCTGAATTGGCTTTCGGGCGTTTGTCGCATCAAAAAGGGTGTCTCCAAGAGAATTATCTTTGTTGAAGCATCGCAGGTTTTCTGCCGATAGCAAAAGAGGAGCCGCGCTGCTTCACGGAAGCCGAGCTTTCTTATACCACATATGCGTTCTGTTGAGAGCGTGCGAGGTTGAAATTGGATTCAGACGATAAAAGTTTTGGACAGACTTCTGGGCTTAAACAAAAGCTTTTTACCTTCGTGCTCACGTTGGCGTGTGCGGGAATGGTATATATGGAGATTAGCACCGATCCTTCAGAACAATCTAATCAATCTGGAGAGGCGAAGGTGGTGCCGGGGCTTGACGGTGAGCAGATGTTTTATGATCTCGGTGGCGAGCTGGGTGCAACACCGGTGGTGCTGTTTGTCACACCTTGGTGTCCAGTTTGTCGAGCGCTCAAATCGGAGCTTGAGCAAAGGGGAGTCTCCTTTCTCCTCGCTGATGTAGAGCAAAGCGAAAAAGCGTACCGATATTACAAAGTAGTAATTGAGCAGGCCGCTTCCGGAATCGTGCCAATCACGGTAGTTGGTTCAACGCGCTACCTAGGGTATGTGCCGGAGGAAATTCAACTGGCGATCGCAAAGCTCTCAAAGAGCTAACAATATCGAGCTACATTCGCTCCAGCGTCTGAATGCCTAACAACTCAATACTAGTTCTTAATACCCCGGCGGTTGCCTCAAAAAGCATCAAGCGAGCTTCAGCAAGTGCCGAGTCATCGAGTCCAATCACTTTCAGGTCGAGATAGGCTTTAGATAAAGTCTTGGAGAGCGCTAGGCAGTAGCTTGCAAGGACGCTCGGTTCGTTTTCTTTGGCAGTTTTGGTAAGTGCCTCAGGGAATTCCGTGAGGGTAAGCAGCAATTCAAACGCAGAGTCTTCAGTAAGTAAGGAGTAGTCCGCCTTATGATTGATTGTAATTCCTGCTTCCAGCGCTTTCTCGCGTATGCCGTTAATTCGAGCATAGGCGTATAAGAGATAGGGCCCGCTATCGCCCTGAAACTCAAGCGCACTGTCCCAGGAGAAATGCACGTCTTTGATAT
>CAYGNZ010000700.1:0-1738 GCA_964351345.1 uncultured Bdellovibrionales bacterium
AGTAGTGAACTTCGATGCTGGGCGGTCGTGTGGTGAAGAGGGTCGGCAAAAAGGGATCCAGGTTTGCGCCTAAGGCCTACCAAATCATCCTCGATGTCAGAAAGATCTACCACCTCGGCAAGTGCTGCAGAAACTAAAGTGCGGCTCTTTTTTTGATGCCCTTTTTACTCCGATTTTACATCCATGAGTCGCGGCTCCGAAGCGCATGCGCATAACCTTAGAAAAGTACCGCAGCAAAGCCGTGAGCGCATTTATACCCCAATGAAAAAGATACTCGCATTTCTTGTAGTGCTGCCCCTTGCATTCTGGCAAGGCAGGAATGTGCTGGAAAATAACTTCGAGACGGTTCTGCGCACATGGTACTCCTTAACGGCCCCCACAATTGGAGACTTTCCGGAGTCGAGACAAATCTTGGCCAACGTTAAGTCCTTAGTCGGGGAAACGCTTGAACTTACCGGTTCGCTCACCATGAGTCAGGCCGGTTTTATGAGCACTGACTATTGTGGCGGCTTTGGTGCTTGCTGCCACATGCGAGGGACGGTCTTAGTGCTTGGATTTGGCGAGGGAGTGAAAATTAGACTTGATTTTGGCTTGCTAAAAGAGAAGGGCTACGAAATTCCAAGCTGTTCCATGAATGAATGCGGCGGAGAAATTGAATGCAGCGGTGTGGAGGCAGGAGCGAGCTATCTGGTTCGCGGCATTCTTAGGGAAAGAGCGGCTAATAGGTACACACCTGAATACTTGATTCAGGTGCTTTCCTTTCGCTCAATAGAGGATACGAGCAGCCTTTTCTAAGGCACTTCATCATTAGAAAAATGGCTCTCAAATTGCGGCAACTTAGCCTATGAGCGGTTGCGTACCTTAACTTTCTTTCAACTAACTTTACCAATCTATTGAAACGCTTCCATCTTTTCGAGTCAGTTTCGACACGGTGCTCGAGTCCCTTCAAATGGCGTAAGTGGGGTTTTGACAAAAAAAGTATTAAATTCTAACGTGCCTCGGGCTTCCTCATCCTTTGCTCTTTTTGATCGTAATTTCCAATAGATAGAAGATCTGGACGCCTTGAATGACCGCCGCCTCTCTAGGTTAGAGCATTCATTTAAGGCGTACCGTGTTCCCACCAAGCGTTGTTGGTGGCGGTTTTCATTAGTTTTCGGAGACGCTGAGATGGCTAATCCCGATACGGTAGCGGCCACGTTGGGCGAATGGCTGCAGGATCCACCCGAAACTAGAAGTTCTGAATCTGAAGTCGATGCGGCAAGTTTTGAAAGCGTAGTTTTGGACGCACTTTTGCTTCTCCCGAGAGAGGCGATCGTGAAACAGAAGAGCCTGCTTCAGCGCTTGACGAACCAGCCGAGTCCTCTCGGGGAGCAAACTCTTTCTCGAGTCAGGAAACTTGTTCTAAGTCTACTGGATGACGATGAGGTGGCTCAGTCTGCTCAGACGTATCTAGCAGGACTCCAATTCCGCGGCGCCAATTGGCAGGAGATGAGGGAGTTGATTGCAGCTCGTCCTGCAGTTGTCTCGAAGTCTATTCTAGATTTACTTGAATCGGCTGTCGCTGGACTTCCTGGAAATGAATACTACGTGGGGGGTGTCGTAAGACTCTTACGTAGCTTTGATTCCTGTCCGCATCCAGCAATTGAGACGCTTCTCTGGAAAATTGCAGAGAAGGAATACTGGGTGAACTACAATCTGATTCTCATTGCGTTTGACACTTTGGCTCATTTGGGTCCAA
>CAYGNZ010000701.1:0-1717 GCA_964351345.1 uncultured Bdellovibrionales bacterium
TTTGGGATTTGCAAGAGGTCCCCCTTCACACCGTGGAGCGGATCGAAGTAGTGCTCGGCCCTGGGGCGAGTATTTGGGGCGCGAACGCGGTTAACGGTGTGATTAACATCATCACGAAAGACACAGAGGACACCTCTGGTATTCACCTCGAAGCCGGCACGGGGAACAAAGAACGAGCCCACGCAACTGCCTCGTACAATGGCTCGCTTAGTTCGAGCACGTTATATCGAGGCACGCTCTCGGCATATCACCGTGCCGAGTCGAAGCAAGCCTCTGGGGAAGATGCACGTGACACTTTGAGCGGACTACGAGCGGATTTTCGCAGTGATACAGATTTGACGGCTCGCGATACTCTCACCGTCTCAGCGCATGGCGTGTATCTTGATGAAGAGATTCCTTTGACTGCAGATCGGATTCGCGTGCTCCAAGAGCAAGGCGCCGATGCGGAGAATACCGCACACGTTGCCTCCCACCTTCGCAGTAGATGGGAGAGGAATCACGCGGAGAACGAGCAAACCGCGGTGCAGCTCTACTACGACTTTTCACATCGAGAAGACGGCGTCAGCGAGCGTGACGTGCATACCTTGGATGCTGAAGCGCAGCATCGTCTCTCGCCGCTTGAGGATCACGACCTGGTCTTTGGTGCTGGATTTCGTCAGCACTTCGATAATACCCGAGGCACCTCTCAGCTTCGTTTCGAACCGGAAGATGCCCATTTCTACCGTGCGAATGTCTTTTTTCAGGATAAAATTGACCTCTCCAGCGATCTCGCTCTTATCCTAGGAACGAAACTTGAACACGGAAGCTTTGCTAATTTCGAGTTTCAGCCCACGGTCCGTGGAATCTGGCGCGCTACTCCAGAAACTCAATTATGGTCAGCGGTATCGAAAGCTTCCAGGGTTCCCACAAGAGCGGACCGTGATGCTCGTTTTTTATTCAGCCCCTCACTACCCGGACGGAGCGAGGACTCTCCCAATGTTCGAGTGATTGCTCAAGGAAATAAGGATTTTCAGCCTGAAGACCTTTATGCCTTCGAAATTGGAGCCCGTCGTCAGTTTGCTGAAAACGTTTCTCTTGATGTGAGTACATTTTATTTCGTCTACCGAAACTTACAGAGCTTTGAAGGGGAGCCGGAATTCGTGCTCGACCCCGAGCCGAGTATCCTTTTTAGCCTCGTTGGTCAGAACAAAATTAAGGGCGAATCTCATGGGGTCGAGGTAAGCCTCGATTGGAGACCTACAAAGAACTGGCGATTGGTTGGCAACGTTACCTATGTGGAAGTGAACTTCTACGGCTCAGAGACCACTGATGATCTTGCTACCGGCTCGGCATTTTTTGGGAATCTAGAAAGAAACGATCCCCTTCAGGCCAGCCTTCGTTCACTCGTTAATCTACCGCATGGTCTAGAATTTGATTCCCATTTGCGTTGGACGGATGACGTCTCAGCCACTGTTGATCTTGAAGACTCCCTCAAATTGGATTTGAGACTAGGATGGGTTCTCAACGAGACCTACGCGTTTGACCTAGTCGCGAGAAATCTTGGCGAGGCCCGCCACGGGGAGTATACGGAGCTAACCTTCGGGTTCCCCACTGTTGATATAGAGCCGAGCATTTACGCACAGGTCCGAGTAAGCCTTCCCTAGCTGGCCACTGCGATATATTCGCAGCGCTAGGCCTAGTTAGTCAGAGACTTGTGTTGTCACTTTGTGACAACAAC
>CAYGNZ010000702.1:0-1715 GCA_964351345.1 uncultured Bdellovibrionales bacterium
ACTGCTCCTCGAACAGGTGTTAAAAAGCCGTACTTTATAATGGGAGCAGTATATATGAAACGTCGCAGCGAGTTTTCACGAGGGGCTTTGTGGACGTACTTTACGGCGTATGTCGTCATCGCTGCGCTTTCTGTTGTGGTCATCACCAC
Organism: uncultured Bdellovibrionales bacterium; assembly: GCA_964351345.1. Lineage (GTDB taxonomy): Bacteria > Bdellovibrionota_C > UBA2361 > SZUA-149 > SZUA-149 > SZUA-149. Next base: position 150 of record CAYGNZ010000702.1, read on the forward strand.
CTACGCGACAAGTGCATTCCGCGATTTTTTTCGTTCGTATCTCACTGACTCTTTAGAGGATTCAGCTAACGCAGTTTCACGACGCCTTGTTGCTGATGACATGGTTAATGACCTGACTCGCTTTGACTGCGGACGAAACGCGAGCCTCCTTGGAGCTCGCCTTACTTTGTTTGCAACCAGCGGAGATGTGCTCTGTGACTCTGAGGGGGTACTTCCTGAAGCAACGGCGAATCTCACCCGACCTGAAATGCAGACCGCATTAATGGGAACAAGCGCCTACAATATCCGACAATCAACCTCGAGTGATTCAGAAAATCTTTTTGTTGCCGTGCCGGTGCGTACGGATGATCGACTTCTCGGTATTGTGAGACTCTCGAAACCTCTCACCCCGGTGGAGCAGTATCTCAAGACGACAATTTTTAAGTTATTCGGGGCCGGAGTCTTGATGACGCTCCTCGTGCTCGGAATTAGTGTCCTTTTCTATCGTCGCGTGTTGCCGCCGCTTCGTGAGATGAGGCTCGGTGCTGGGCGTTATGCTCGTGGGCAATTTGACCGAGAGTTGCCCGAGTATCGTATTCGTGAAATCGACCAGCTCGCTCGCTCAATGAATAAGATGGGGAAGCAACTTGAACATTTAGAAGAAGTGCGGCGAGATTTTGTGGCCAATGTTTCTCATGAACTCAAGACTCCAATCACTTCAATCATGGGCTTTGTCGAAACGTTATTAGACGGTGCCGCCGATGATGAGGGTTCGCGAGATCGTTTTCTGAAAATCATCTCCAAACAAGGACACCGACTCACCGCTATCATTGACGACTTGTTGACGCTCGCAAAGCTTGAGAGCGAGCAGCGGAGCGATCTTCTTTTGATTCAGTCCCAGGAGATCGCGCCTATTCTCGAGGCCGTGCGCGACGTTTGTCGTAGCCGAGCAGAGGAGAAAAATATTTCAATCACCACCGGATGTGAAGTGACGCTGACCTCAAGTGTTGATCGCTCTCTGCTCGAACAGGCGTTGATAAATCTAGTTGATAACGCGATCAAGTATAGTGGACCTGACAGCACCATTTCTTTGACCGCAGATGTGCAAGGTCAGGAAACTAAGATTTCTGTGCGCGATCAAGGACCGGGCATACCTCAGGAGCATTTAGCTCGTCTTTTCGAGAGGTTTTACCGAGTCGATAAGGCTCGAAGTAGAAACTTGGGCGGTACGGGCCTAGGGCTTGCGATTGTGAAGCACGTGGCGACGGTTCACAAGGGGACTGTAGGTGTGGTCAGTCAACTGGGGAAGGGCTCAACTTTTGTGTTGCGATTGCCGCGACGGTGAAGGAGTAACGGACGCCCCCTGTTGAAGAAACTACTCCGAGCAAGAACTAACCTTCTTTACCCTCGAAGTGGTTCTCAGGATTATGCCTGACGATTTTCCCTTCGGTCAGATAAATCACATCCTCTGCGATATTTTTCGCCTGGTCGCCAATTCGCTCTAAGTAGCGTGAGATCGAGAGAGCTGCGATGTATTTCTGGAAATTTCCAGGATGTTTTTCAGCAAGGGTTTCAACAAGGCTAAAA
>CAYGNZ010000703.1:0-586 GCA_964351345.1 uncultured Bdellovibrionales bacterium
CTTGGAGTAATGCTTTTTGAGCGCTTGGGGCCGAGAAAAGTAACGCTCACTCCTGAGGGTCAAATCTTCCAAGACATCACTGCGCCGATCTTGCAGGATTTTTCCAATATCATCACTCGATTTAATGAGATGCGCGGGATTTACGCTACTTCAAGCGTGCGAATCGTGACCCATAGTTCGGTAATGATTTATTTGCTTCCTGCGATTGTGAAGAAATTCAAAGTGGCCTATCCCGACTGCCACCTCACGATTCTTAATCGAAGCCAACAAGAAATTCTTGCGATGCTCGATGCCGGTGAGGCGGATTTCGGAATCACCTCGATGGCAAACGTGCCCTCACAATTTGATTACCGTGTGCTATCCCGATTTAGTCGGATTCTGATCGCAACAAACTCTCACCCCTTAGCCTCCAAAAGTAACGTTACTCTGGAGGATATCGCCAATTATCCGCTCGTGCTTCCTACCCCTGACTCGAACACTCGAAAGATGATCGACAAGGTTTTTCAAGAGCATGGATTAGATTATGAGTTAACGATGGAGGTCGTGGGTCGAACTGCGATTAAAACGTATGTCGGAATGGAACTCG
>CAYGNZ010000703.1:596-1714 GCA_964351345.1 uncultured Bdellovibrionales bacterium
ACATGAGCCGGCACTTCGGCAAGGCAGAGACAGGAATTGTGACAAGAAAAGGTAAAATGGTCTCCCACCCCGCGAAAGAATTTATGAAGATGGTAACCAAGCACCATCACAGCTCATAAGTTGGAAGAATAACAGGGATTGAGAAGCCTAGGATTCGTTGGCGTATCGCTTACTAGTAAATGCATCAGGCTGAACTTTCCGTTGGCAGAGCCGACAGACTCTCGGACTGAGCATCCCCTCAGCTCGGTAAAAGCTCATCTCAATACTAGTGAGATAGAACTCTCCGTCGCAAGTACTACAGCGACGCTTCACCCCGAGGCTTCCTCGAGCAATCGGGCGTCCTGGGGAGCGCCCTCGCAGAATATTGGGCAGATTTCTATACCAAGCCATCACAGATACTTCCTTAGCTAAGAGGGCCGATATTACTCCTCTTGAGAAAACTGTCCAATTTCGGCCCAAGTGGCTAGGCGACATTGTGCGCTAGTTCAGAGAAGCTGCGGCCTATCTAGTATTGTAATTCCAGGCACTTAGCTATCTCTCGAAGCAAAGCCTCAAGCTCGCTGAATAGAGGATAACGGTAGCTAACTTAGGGAGACCACGGGATGAACACTAAAATCGCTATTCATGTATTCGCTGCACTGCAAGGTTTGGAGAAATCCTTTGATGCGATCAAAGCTCAAGTGCAGCAGGGAAATCCAGAGCATGAAAAAATCAGCGCCGTGTTACCAAAACAGCAAGAAATTCTAATCGATATGCGACGCACAGCAAATCTGTTGCAACTGCATCTTGCCAAGAAAGACTGGTCTGAAGCCGTACGTTCACTAAAAATATTCTACGGCCTCAATCAACTCGTACGCCCCGATATCTTACAAGCCTTTGCCGTAATATCTGCAAAGTCTTTCCAACAAACCACCCAAGTATCCCAAGCGCCGGTAGTTAAAGAACCAGTCTACCACTAGAGTCAATCTCCCGCACAATTGATACTCACGCCTACGAGTAGGCAAAACGTGTGTGGCAGAAGGATGTCCAGAGCGAACATTCGCAGCGCCACCACCATACGATCAAAACCAATAGCCGAAATGTGCGAGAACCGAGAGCGGAGGACAGCCTTCTGCCAC
>CAYGNZ010000704.1:0-1710 GCA_964351345.1 uncultured Bdellovibrionales bacterium
CCAGGTGGAATCAACTCTGTGCGAGGATTCGAAGCACGAGAACTTGGTCCAAAGGATGCTGAGGGGAATGAATTTGGCGGAAGTAAAGAACTGGTCGGTAACTTTGAGATGATCTTCCCCTTGTTTAGCACCCTGGGGCTCAATGGGGTTGCGTTCTACGATATCGGAAACGCCTTTGATGATGAAGACGATATTGAGTTCAGTGAGCTGCGTGAAGCAGTGGGTTGGGGTATTCGCTGGCGCTCTCCGATTGCGCCAATTCGTATTGAGTTCGGCTATCCACTTGATAAAGAGGATGGGGAAAAGAGTGTGGTGACGCACTTCTCCTTTGGCTCGCCCTTGTAGCGGGGAGGAGGCAGAATCTAGGCCGGACGTTATTCCTCGTAAAATACCCGCAAATAGCCTTTTCCTTGATAAGTCTGTTTGCCTTTAGATAGTGCTTTGCTAGTATTTGCCGGGTTCAGCACCCATCTAGCAATGTAAACTTTCGAGGTAGAGCATTGAAACGACAGCTTTGTTTAATAGTATTTAGCCTTTTTGTCTTCGGTATCAACGCAGGCGTTGCGGAGGCAGCACCCGGATTAAAGCTGGGTTACGTCGATTTACAACGAGCCCTCTCAGAGTCTCGAACGGGGAAAGCCGCGCAAAAGGACTATGAGAAGACCGTGCTCGCGGCACAGGCAAAGCTTGATAAAAAGAAAGGGGAATTCGAAAAGCTCCGTGAGGATTTTGCGAAGCAAAGAGATAGTCTCAATGAAGCTGCCTTACAGAAAAAAGAGGAAGAGCTGATTGAGAAAGAGCGGGACATAAAGCGAAGCTACAAAGATTCGCAAGAGAAGTTACGACGAACGAATGCGCAGATGGTAGGCGATTTGATGAAGGAACTTCGAAAAGCGGTCGCCGCCGTCGGAAAAGAAAAAGGACTTACGTTAATTTTAGAGAAGGGATCGCCTGCCGTCTTATATGCAGATGGTGAAATAGATATTACTGACGCTGTAGTTTCTCGCTTCAACGAGCAAACGAAATAGGCGAAATTTGTTAGAGACTATGGAACTACCTATCCAAATTGAGCAGATACAAAAGCTACTGCCGCATCGATATCCCATGCTTCTCGTCGATAGAATTGTGGGCTTTGAAGACGGTGTGAAGGTGCAAGGGATTAAGTGCATTACTGCAAACGAGCCTTTTTTCCAGGGTCATTTCCCTGGGCACCCGATCATGCCAGGCGTGTTGATGCTTGAGGCACTTGCGCAATTAGGGATTATTTTCGCAAAGCTGACGACCGGCGGAATGCGGATGGATCAAATGTGCTATTTCGCGGGAGCTGAATCGGTAAAGTTCCGTCGTCCGGTGGTGCCGGGAGATATGCTTACTCTTGAGATGTCTCTGATTAAACGCCGCTCCAGCCACTGGAAAATGCAGGGCCTTGGAACGGTAGAAGGGGAGAAGGTAATCGAAGCGGTATTGTTGGCCGCGGAAGCGCCTAACTAGTTTGAAATCGTATTTTGGCGTCGTCGTAGAACGGCTGCAAAAGGGACCGAGAGCAGGAGAGCAGTAATGAGTTGTGACATCCACGAAACTGCAATTGTCGATCCCGCAGCAGAGCTTGGGGCTGAGGTTCAAATTGGTCCCTATAGTATTATCGGCCCGCATGTGAAACTTGGCGATCGTTGCTGGGTGGGGCCGCATGCTGTCGTTGAAGGCCGAACC
>CAYGNZ010000705.1:0-1111 GCA_964351345.1 uncultured Bdellovibrionales bacterium
CAAAAGTTATCGAGTCTATTGTGCCTTAGGGTTAAACCGACAACTGGTGATCCTTCAGGATCTACTACGACTGCTCCATCCAAATGAGTGCCTTTCAAATGTGGCTCGACTATCAGTTGAATTCCGTGATTGGATAGAAACTCTTTCGCCAACAGTGGTCCACGATCCGACCAACTAAGTCTTGCCAAGTGTCTGCGAAACTCTTCATCGACACTTCCTCTGGTGTAGCTACTTTGAAGCGGCGCATCTTTTGCTCGAATAAGGACTCGTGAGGCCCATGCATACAGAGCGAACCAATCGTCTTCTCTGTCTGAACGAGTTCGAGTCGAGCGACGATATGCTACAGGCGTGGCAAAGGCCCCTCCAAGAGGTCTCAGAAACTCAATCATAACTTCCATCGGGGACTTACGAATCTCTGAGGAAGTTACATTAATCCAGCCCTTTTTCTTCATTTCTGATAGGGGGAATTTTTTCCAGTCGACTTCGCTGTCTTCTTCATTACGTCTAGACATATTCGAAGGTTGGATTAGTACGTCTGCTGGAATATCCAATCCTTCAGTGAGTCGACGGATCATGTTCAACGAAAGAGGTCTATTGCCCGATAGAACTTCCGAGACTTTGCTACGACTACCAATGTAAGGGACAAGATCGTTCTGTTCCAGTCCTTGCTCCTCCATCCGGAATCGTATGGCTTCGATTGGCGAGGGTCTCTCAAAAACAAAACGCTGCTTTTCGTAATTGTCGATCAGGATCGAAAGCAGAGAAAGCCGTTCACCTTCCGGAGTATCGCGTTTCGGATCGAGATCCATTAGAGTCTCAAGATCCTCCATGGCTCGCTGGTAATCCTCTTCAGATTTTATCAAATGGCTTTCCATCACCGTTTACTCCTCGCTTTATTGCGCTCATCATACTCTGCGTGAGTACCTACCCACTTGATGAGCACCGTGCCAACCTCATAGGAAACCTTAACTTCTAAACGATAGTCATTTCCTTTAACGTTAAAAACGACTACGTTTTCAGAAAGGAAACTCGCGGTTGAATACCGCGTCTTGATGTCCACGGTAGAACCCCACTGCGCGTTCTCGACATCGCTTACCCAACCAATCATCCA
>CAYGNZ010000705.1:1121-1707 GCA_964351345.1 uncultured Bdellovibrionales bacterium
TTTCTTCAAAAAGCGGACAACCTTGTCCTTCCCTACAATTGTCATCAAAAAAATTCCTTACGAGTCCAGGCCGCATACCTTTGATCATAACAAGTTCCCAAATTGGGAACAAGAGTGAAGTTTGTTCCCATGTCGTGAAATGGCTCGTAGTGACAAAACATGTCATCATTTCAATGGGTTATCGAAAAGATTTCTTGCATAGTTGATGATTTTGCTGGACAATAATCTGATGGCCAAGGCCCTTGCTTTTCAAATTTCACAAAAGGAAATGTTTAATGAATATGTTTTTCGACCCTGTAGCCTACGACGAAGAACGGGAGGAGGAGGTTCATCCTCCTTTGGACTACGAGTACGAGGAAACCTGGCACACCGAGTTATTCTGCGGTTTATTTGATTTGATTTCCTCAGATATTCTCGACTTCCTCAAGAGGCCTCCGTATTTGTTTACCGATCTAATGGGGCTGACAGAATGCATAGACGAGATTCGAGTGCGTTACGGGACTCCAGACTTTGCTCAGGAACTAGCAGATCAGTTCCGGAAACTTTCAGAAAAAGCACACGATACTCAGTACTCTCGCTTTTTTAT
>CAYGNZ010000706.1:0-872 GCA_964351345.1 uncultured Bdellovibrionales bacterium
GTTTGGTGGGCTTACGTTATTTGTTGGTTAATACAATGCGTTGAGCGCGTATAAGGCAAACATCGATCGTATTGGAACGTTCATTGAGAAGCTTGATGAGGTTGAAGAAACGCCTGAGCCGGATCAGGGCGGCATTCAGATGCTTGAAAGCGAGCGGTTGAAATTTGAAAATCTTACGATTCTCACTCCTGATAGTGCTCGTGTCCTGATTGAGAGTATGACGCTCGAGTTTCTTCCCGGGGCAAGTTACCTAATTATGGGACCAAGCGGGGCAGGAAAATCTTCGCTATTTCGTGTTATCGCGGAACTATGGAACACAGGAGACGGTGTTATTTATCGCCCTCCGATGGAAGATATCATGTTTCTTCCTCAGCAACCGTATGTGCCGATCGGCACGCTTCGCGAGGCACTCTGTTATCCAAGAGAGAAATTCTGTGCGACCACTGCCACATTGCTCAGCATGTTAAAAATGGTAAATCTTTCCGATATTCCCGTTCGTGTGGGCGGAATTGATGTGGAGACGAACTGGCGAGAAGTGCTCTCGGTTGGCGAGCAACAGCGTCTAAGCTTCGCACGGTTAATCCTCGCGGCGCCAAAATATGCGCTTCTTGATGAAGCAACTTCAGCGCTTGATGCTGAAAACCAAGAGATTCTCTACACGCTAATTCAGAGTATTGGCTCCACGGTGATAAGTATCGGACACCGCTCTGCGCTGAGGCAGTACCACGACTATATCCTTGAAATAGAGGGAGACGGTACCTGGCGTTTTTCTACTAGTGACAAGTCAAGGCCAGGAGGCGACACTGGTCTGATAGAGCATTAATCAGCTATTGAAGGGAAACGTCGCGGAGCGCCAGTGCAGTCTAGAATTC
>CAYGNZ010000706.1:882-1706 GCA_964351345.1 uncultured Bdellovibrionales bacterium
AAGGGTAAACTTCAGAAAAGTGATACTTTTATTGGGAGCAGTCTATGTCCTCGTGGAAAGATACACACGAGCTAGTGAAGATAGCAGATCTTGCCTTTGGATCTGATTTTCTTTTCGGAGCGGCGACTTCAGCCTACCAGATTGAAGGCTGCATTGATCAGAGTCGATACGGGCGTGGCGCCTCAATCTGGGACACCTACTTTCACAAACGTCCACATCTAGACACAGGCGAGATTGCCACCGAACACTACCTTCGAATGGAGAGCGATGTGGCACTAATGAAATCGCTCCACTTACAGTCTTACCGTTTCTCAGTTGCCTGGCCGAGAATTCAGCCGAAAGGATACGGGGCAGTCAATGAGCAAGGACTCGACTTTTATGACAAGCTGGTCGACACCCTCCTTGAGAACGAAATCGTTCCTAACCTTACCCTGTACCATTGGGATCTTCCCCAAACACTTGAGGATAAAGGCGGATGGTGTTCTCGGGATATCGCGTCATACTTTTCTGATTTCGCAGCGATTGTTGCAAATCGCCTTGGTGACCGAGTGCCGTTTTGGGCAACAATAAATGAACCCGAAGTTATTGTTGCGGGGTATATTGGTAAAGACCTTGCGCCAGGAAGAAATCAGTATCGCCTAAGAATGAGCGTCATTCATCATTTGATGCTTGCCCACGGTCGTGCATTGGAAACACTCCGCTCGGAGCTTCCGACAGATCGAAAAGTGGGCATTGTGCTCAACTTAGTGCCGATAGACCCTTTGAGTTCCGATGATGAATCAGTGGCGCATGATCGTTGGATGAGGGACTATGACGTGTATCTT
>CAYGNZ010000707.1:0-1700 GCA_964351345.1 uncultured Bdellovibrionales bacterium
ATTGTCTGAAGATATTGGTTCGATTCTACCTCAAATTATTTGCAGGTCACGATGAGTCACAACTTCTGTAGAAGAGATAGCCTGCGGCAGAAAGGGATTGGCGCTGGATATCGAAAGTTCACTTTCCCCTAATCCTTATAAGCCGGAACCGCAGCGCGGGTTAACAATAACTAGAGTATTTTCGGTATTTTTGCAGTTTTGCTGGAGTATCTACTCAGGTTCTAGCTTCAGTTAACCGATGCTTTCCCAAGATAACAACCTAAACCGAAGAGAGTGCTGATGAAAAAAAATCTTTTTATGCTGCTATTGTCTCTATTTTTTACTACCCCCTTATACGCAAGCGAAGGGGAGGGGTGCGAAGGATTTGGCCCTCTAACACCAAGGGATATTGATAGCTCTGCTGGCGAGAATTCTGTGTCCTTCAATCTTGGCCTGCCGGCTTCAGAACTAAATCTTTGTAACATCCATTTTCATGAAAACGCGGAACATAAGGCAAAGGACTTCTCACTATACGCAGGAGAGGGGCATCATGGGTATGACAGCGGTTATAAGTGCAACATAAGCACCAGCCTCTCTGAGCAAGAGCTTGCTCCGACGAAAGAAAAAGTATGTGCCGGAGAGCATGGAGACTTAGAGCCAGGTGATACTATCGAAGTTCATTGGGTGCATTCTTCTTGCAAGGTAACACCTGGTCCTACGCTGGGGGCGTGCTTGTCGGATGCTTGTAAGAATCCCGAGCTGCGAGTTGAAACGCAGGTATTTACCCTAGTGAATGATCCTAGCGCATATGACTTTCGCAAACTCAAAGCCGCTGCGGATTTGCCGAAAGAATCCGGAGTTCCCGTAGAATTTCTCGGTTCTACCACTGGTCCTAGCTACTCTGAGTCTACCTGCTCTCCCTTTCAGGTTACCTGGAGTGTAAGACCAAAATGCGCGAAGCTTGATATCAATTCTGTTGCAGAGTGGTGTAAGGGTAATGTTTTTGAAGAGGATCACGCTCACGGCGTTCGGGCCTTGGTTAAAAACCCAAAGCTGCTCTCGCCAATAAAGTAGCTTGTAAAATTCCTCAGCATCGATGAGGTATGCTTGTTGGTGCTGGGGAGTCCTTGCTTTTTACCCGCCGTCGCTGAGGCTTTGGCGGGTCCAGCATTTTTAAAAGAAGAACGCGTAGCGTTTTCTTTTAAAAATGGTGAAGCTAGGCAGTATCGCGGAACTCTTGCCGCGCTGGAAAGATGTCAAAGCAGTTGATATCTGCCGCCGCGATGTGATTGTACTGCTCGATGAAGCGAAGCTCTCCTATTGTGGCCAACCGCATTCTAGCGGTGCTCTCAGCGATGTACAAGTTTGCTATCTCGCGAGATCTGCTTGAGATGAACCCTTTTGCCGATACTGCTTAACCAGGTCGCGAGAGGCGAGGGGAGCGTGTTCTCACTTCAGATGAACTTAGCAGCCTTTGGTGTTTACTCGATGAGGAGCACTCAATCTAAATCCCAAATAGTTAGAAGAACTATAAACGAGCTAAACATATGCCGATGAAGCTCAGTGTCTAATGATCGCCCGCAGCAGTATCGAACAAAACTTCTCGTTTGCAGTTACTTAGGAAAGTAACTGTAATCACGTTAATCTAGAACGAGCATTCTAGTTAAGAATCACCTTAAAACGGTCGATTTAAAAGACGTGAAGTTTTTTTTCTTCACGGC
>CAYGNZ010000708.1:0-1699 GCA_964351345.1 uncultured Bdellovibrionales bacterium
CGTGATGGTGACTCTCTCGCTTTCTCTGGTCCTAATCACTATGGCAGCACGGGTATCGGTGTGCTTTACGCCAAGCAAGCCCTACTTGAAGAAATGCCCCCTTTTCTTGGTGGCGGGGATATGATTCGAGAAGTGCGAATTGACGGAACAGAGTATGCAGACGTTCCGATGAAGTTTGAGGCGGGCACTCCTAACATTGCCGGCGCGATAGGTCTTGCCGCAGCAATTGAGCTGGTTCACTCGCTTGAAATTGAGCTCGAGCAGATTGAGGGCGTGCGGATGCTCGCTTCGAGTGGGAAGCGAGTTGGACTTATCTCTATGGTGTTTGATGGTGCGCATTCGCTTGATGTGGCGCAGTTCCTTGCAAGTAGGGATATTGCGGTTCGGGCCGGACACCACTGCGCACAACCATTGATGGATTACCTTGGTCTGCATGACACTCTCCGTGCGAGTTTTGGCGTGTACTCCACACCTGAGGATGTCGAGCGCTTCGCCTCGGCACTGACCCGAATCCTTGGCATGCTTCGAGAATAGTTCGTCAGAGGAGGATGAGTTCTGAAAAGGAGAGTGAGATGAAGCTAATTGCAGAGCAAAACGAGGAACAACGCAACAGCGAAGCTGCAGAGGCTTTTCTTCAAGCAATTGAGTCGGCGGCAGCAAAGAAAGAGAAAGTCTTGCTTGCGTTTTGCGGTGGGCGCTCACCCCTGGGAATATTCTGTGCATTAATGGAAGACTCTCGCCTCAAGCGGTTAAAGAGTATCGGCGAGAAGCTTGAGTTGTTCCTAATTGATGAGCGTGCCGTGCCACTTGAAAGTCCGGAGGCAAATTTCGCGGTCCTGGAGAAGAATCTCTTCACTCCGCTTGAGCAAGCCGGAGTAATATCGCGAGCACAGGTTCATCCATTTACCTATCAGCAGCAGTCGGATGATTTTGGCGCCAGTGCGTATACTGAAGAATTAAAGAAGTTCGGTGATGCATTTGATGTCGTCTTACTCGGTTCGGGTGAGGATGGACATGTTGCGGGTCTGTTTCCTGGAGTCTCAGCGGAAAATCAAGCGCCGTATTTTTTTGGTTTCAGTGGTTCCCCGAAGCCGCCATCAGAGAGAGTAAGCGCATCGCGGAGCTTAATCCTGCGCTCTGGTTTCGTGCTCTTGTTGTTTGTTGGCGAAGGAAAGCGCGAAGCCTACCAAGCGTTTAAGCAGGGCGAGACGCCATCAGCGATGGTGCGCGAGTTAGAACACGTCGTTGTGGTGACTGATCTCGAGTAAGCTCAGGCCCTCTTTTCCTTTTTCGCCACTCTAGGACTCGTCAGTTTCTTCTGCTTCAAGCTGTTGCTCAATTTTGAGCTGAGCGGCAGCTCGGGAGAGTTCTTCAGAATTTGGATTAATAGACTGCCCTCGCTTTAAGGTTTCCGCTGCGGCATCAGTGTTCCCGCGTTTGAGTTGGGCATCAAAGAGTAAGCGGACGCTTTCCTCGTCCTTAAATCCAGATCCGTCGGCAAAGCGATGAGCGATTTGCTCAGCTTCAGCCAGGCGTTGTGAGTTTAACAAGGGATCGCTATTTTTCAGAAGAAGCCGGACAAGCGAGAGCCCTGCGGTTCTGTCACTTGGAGCTTGAGCCGAGATTGCCGTTAGGTCCGCAGCAATTTGCGCTTCAAGTTGCGCCTTTTCCGCGGGGTCTACGGAGATGAGCATCATTT
>CAYGNZ010000709.1:0-1698 GCA_964351345.1 uncultured Bdellovibrionales bacterium
AAGCAGGTTTTCGATACCGTGGATGGTTTCTTGTCGGACACCTGCTTTGAATTGAGATCTTGTCAAAAGAAGGTTCTAGGTATTTCGCAAATCAGGACTAGGAAAAAAGGGGGGAACGTCGCATATTGCCTTTTTACAAGTAAAGTCCCGTATTCCAGAATCCACAGTTTACGTAAGAAAGTTTATATTCTTGATCAACGCTAATCTGAGTGGGATCGATACTTACCTTTCTTTTTCCGGCGTATAGTTCACCTCTCTGCACTGAGACTTTGGATGGAACGTCGAAAAGTAAATCAAGTAGAATTTCACGTTGCTGCTCTCGTATGACGAGATTAGGTCCTTTAAATTCGATATCCCAAGAATTTGCGTAGTGTAGTACCTGGTTTTTATTGATCGATAGTACAACATCTCCTGTGCTATCGTAGAATGTTGCGTTCAAATAAATTTGCTCGTCTTCAAACGCGAAGCCTAATATATCTCGACCATCTATGTTTAATGCAACGAATTCAAATGAAGTTTTCCTCGGTGTGGCGGTAATAAAAGAGCCTCCGAGAATGATCGACAACTGTGGTCCCGAGAAGTGAAGCGGGTGAGGTTTCGATTGCTTGTTGCGAACGCTATACGGGTTCGCTCGAGCTTCTGCGACCTGCTTGGCTGGCAGCAAACCGCGGGTTTTTTCTGCATGATGCGTAGGGCAAAGTAGGACCAAGTTATTGGGATCATGGCTCTGAGTTTCAGCCCAAGGAGAAATGTGATCGTAGTCAAAAATAGGGATACCGCAAATTACACATGCAAAACCGCAATCCTGTCGAACCTTCCGTTTGATGGGCTCAGGTATCTTTGGGCGAGATTCTTTTTGCATTTTAGATTACTCAAAATCTCGAAAAGAGCCAGGGTTACACTTTTCTCCGGAGCGACGGCTCGTTTCTGCTAGTTTACCATCCGCTATACCACATCTATGACATGCCACTTGAGGGGAAATTCTATGATAGTGGCGTGCGAATGAAGTCCACTCATGATAACTCTAGAGGTTCGTTGTAGAGAGTCAAGCCAGACTAGTATCGGAAAAGTAGCAGCTCAAACTCGCCCACTTGAGGTCCGAATGGAGAGAGTTTCCGAGTATTGCTGTGGTGGCGTACCCTCCTTTGCTGAAGCTAAGGAGAAAAGGGAAACGTCCCTATTGTCTCTATTTCTACGTGCGAAAGGGTAACGTCCCCTATTTCTCCCTATTTCTATATTTCTTTAGCAGTAAAATTGAGACAGCGATATTTTGAATTAATTCTTAGGGACAGAAGGAACTGCCCCTCTTATTTCCTACGGATAAAGTTTCTTCGGATCGAGTTTTGATGCTAGGTCGATTATTTTATCAACGACCTTACGTGCTTCCCCGGCAATTATTTTCTCTTGCTTCCGCTCGAAGATACGTCCTGGGTTTCGAGAGATAGTTTCGACAACGGACCCGCCTAGTTTATTTAGCGCGGACTCTACTTGGTTAGGTGCGTCAATCGCAGCAAATTGCTTTTTGTATCCTTCGAAAGACATAGAAATTGTCTCTTTGTGAGCGTATTCTTCTTGCAGCCGGAGATAAAACATTGATTGTTTGCGCGCTACAACTGCCAGCCATACCAACGGAAGGACGAACGGGATACGGCAAAGCAAATATCCGCCGATATTTTCAAGCGAAGGTAGTTGAACCTC
>CAYGNZ010000710.1:0-956 GCA_964351345.1 uncultured Bdellovibrionales bacterium
ATAGCCGGTGCTCGAAACGCCTCGCGATCTCGCGAACGGCACGCGTGAACTTTGATTCTATCCCATAGCGGCCGCCACTTGCGGGAGCGGCGTGGTGTGCTTCATCCAAGATCAGCAGACTGCCTGGCAAGAGTGGCCCAAGCCATTCAAGTAACGGGTCTGTGTAAGTTGGATCAATAAGTAGTTGGTGAGAGACAAGGAAGCGGCTGTGGGTCCGCCAGGGATTGACGCCGAAGCCGCGCTCCTGCCGAATCTTCCCGAGGTAGTTGCGATCGAGGATCGCGAAGACCAAACCAAATCGTTCCTCAAGTTCTGCCTTCCACTGCTCCAATACCGAAGGTGGTGTCGCCACAACGATGGACTTACATTTCTTTCGGAGCAGAAGCTCGCGAGCAATCAGACCAGCCTCAATCGTCTTACCGAGGCCAGTATCATCTGCTATGAATAGGTTGACACGAGGAAGGCGCAGAGCCTTTCGGAGCGGCTCCATCTGATAGGCGTCAATCTTGATACCAGCGCGGAAAGGTGACTGGAAGAGGTTAGGATCGGTTGCAGTTACACAGCCCCACCGGAGAGTGTGTAAGAACGCCGAAAACTGCCGTGGCGGATCGAACCCCTTCGCCCCAAGTCGGCTCCAACCCTCTTTACCAAGAATGCGGCGATCGGGCTCGTAACTCCAGAAGACCTGAAGCGATTGACCTTGGGCGTCATCATCTGCACATGCGAGCGTCACGAGAGCGGTTGTGACATCCGACGCTTTCATATCGACTTCTTCAACAAGCCAACGACGCGAACGAACCAGCACGAGGTCACCTTGTTCCGGTGGCCGAGTGTGCAGTTGCTCAAGTGTCGTTGTCGACTGGTTGATCATCACGATACCCTGGTTGTAAATATCCATGTGATGCGAACTACAAGAACCGCATAATGGCGTGACTCACATGAGGAAGCGAATCTGA
>CAYGNZ010000710.1:966-1698 GCA_964351345.1 uncultured Bdellovibrionales bacterium
TACGGACGAGCTTCAAGTCGAGGTAGCCGCTTGACGGTCCTAGCGAGCACGCTGGCAAAGCCCATCGTGACGGGGAGTCGGTCGTAAATACCGTCATTGTTCCAGTTCATCTTAGTGAGGCCAAGTATTTCCCCACAAGTGGTGTGGAAAGAGCCATGCCCTGCGAAGCGCCGAATGCTCAATGGGCTCGGGATGCCCTTACCCTCCTTGAAAAAGTCTTTGCCAAGAGCTTGACTGAGATTCCCTTGGGTCCAAAGCAGGGCCTCGCGGCCTCTAAGTTGCATCATCGAACCTCGGTGACAGGGGTATCTGCTTGGTTGCTTGCGTGCCCCAATCTCGACAGCACGCCAGGGCACATCTTGTTGTACCTGCACGAGTTCAATGTCGCCAACCCGTCCCCATGCGTCGAAGCACCCGTCGCATTCCTCGGGGCGAAACTCTGAGGTCTTGTGAACGACAACACGATTCGGAAGCCGCCCGCCGTGCCGCCGCTGGAACAGGGCAACACTGCGTGCCATGACTCTTCGCATGTCCGGCCGAGAGAGGAACGGGTTATCGCCCTCGAAGTCCTGTACGTCTTTCACGGGATATGCGACAAACTCAAGGCCCGTGCCGTCCGAGTCGAACACTTGGCGACAGCAAGTGACAAATCGAGGACTGTCACCCGTTGTACGAACAGCATAGGAGACAGCACCAACGGCCGTATGGGGATCCGCATCCGCTAACGTCCAC
>CAYGNZ010000711.1:0-1697 GCA_964351345.1 uncultured Bdellovibrionales bacterium
CTATACCTACCGCTTTGCTCGACGAGCAGCTCGCGAAGGACTCTTTGTGATTGATGATCCAGAATCAATTATCAAGTGTACCAACAAAGTATATCTTTTCGAGCTACTCTCACGACATAATGTGCCAATTCCTAAATCTCTTACCATCCATCCCGATACCACTGTAGAGGATATTGTCGATACGGTCGGTCTGCCCTGTATTCTGAAGCAACCAGACTCATCGAGCTCGCTGGGCGTATTTAAGGTTGAGACCTTAGCAGACATTCGCAAGAGTTGTGAGGAACTCTTCCATCATTCAGAACTCATTATTGCTCAAGAGTATCGTCCGACAGAGTTTGATTGGAGAATAGGAATTATTGATGGTTCGCCATTGTTTGCCTGCAAGTATCACATGGCGAGAGGACATTGGCAGATTTCAAATTGGCAAAAGCCAGAGCGTTCACGATACGGGCGGGTAGAGCCGATTGCCTTGGAAGAAGTTCCTCCGGCGGTAATGAGAGGGGCTGTTCGGGCGGCAGGTCTTATCGGCAAAGGGCTTTACGGAGTCGACGTAAAACAGTTTGGCAATAAAGCGATGGTAATTGAAGTGAATGATAATCCGAACATCGAGTCTGGGTTTGAGGACTCGATGCTAAAAGACCAACTGTATCAAAGAGTGATTGAGGTTTTTGTGCAAGCGCTTGAAGAGAGAAAATCTCGGGGATCTACGGAGTGATGAGTTCAAAATTTGGATTGTTCGAATGTATTGGCTTTGAAGTGGAGTATCAGCTTGTCAATCGAGATACGCTCGATGTGTGGGCTCAAAGCGACGCTGTCCTTCGTAACGATAGTGATGAAATTGAGGCTGAGGTAGAGAAGGGTGTTTTTTCCTGGTCCAATGAACTTGTTGCTCATCTGATCGAGCTTAAGACCACTCAGCCAGTCCCCTCGCTGTTGCATATTGAGCAGGAACTCTACACGCAAGTGCAAGATCTCAACGCGCTTCTTGCAGAGCACAATGCCTGTTTGATGCCCACTGGGTCCCATCCATGGATGAACCCTCGTTCAGAAACTGTCATTTGGCAGCATGAAGGACGAGAAATATATCACACCTTTGATGCCATCTTTGATTGCAGAACTCATGGCTGGGCAAATGCCCAGAGTATTCACGTGAACCTTCCCTTTTGCGGGACGAAGGAGTTTGAGAGTTTGCACGCCGCGGCGCGGATAGTGCTTCCGCTGCTACCAGCGCTTGCAGCGAGCACTCCGGTTCGTGAAGGAAGAATAACGAATACCATGGATACTCGTTTGATAAGCTATGCGCAGCACACGGAACGAGTACCGTTTTTGGTCGCGGAGGTAATTCCCGAAGCTATTTTTTCGATTGAACAGTATCAAGCTGAAATCCTCAATGGGATTTATGCATCTCTGGAACGGGTTGATCCTGAAGGAATACTCAAATACGAGTGGGCAAACGCACGTGGTGCTATCGCGCGTTTTGATCGAAACAGTATAGAGCTACGACTCTTGGATTCACAGGAGTGCCCGAAAGCGGACATTGCCGTCGCGAGTTTTGTGATCGCGATGATGAGACTCTTGGTTGAAGAGACCTCTAGCGCACTGTCGAAGCAGAAAGCTTTCGCGACAGAACGATTACGAGCAATTCTAGACGATACCACGAGTAATGCTTAAAACGCCTTGATTCAGGATAGTGAATT
>CAYGNZ010000712.1:0-1694 GCA_964351345.1 uncultured Bdellovibrionales bacterium
GGAGAACGGCGGGGCGCTTAGTCTCGCCGATTCTCCAAACAATCTCGACAGGCTTGTTCAAACTCTCGCGCTTCAAACGTGCTGACTAGTAGTGCACCGATTCCTAAGATCCAGCTAATAATCAGGCAGTGCACGGCTCGTATCTGGCTAAGCGCAGGATGAAATGCAAAACAGAGGGCGAGCAGGGCACCAATACTGTAAATCAATACGAGGTTACGCAGGGTGAGGGGATTGTATTTGAAACTCAACAACAGTACCTCGAAAACTAGCGCATTTTTGTCTGGACTCAGAATAGAGTAACCTAGGTAAATGCAGCCTATTACTTTTGATGTTACAAGCCGCGGAGAGGATTCAAGCTACATGAAGTCTGGGGTAGATGCCACCTTGAGCCGTCAGGGAAGTAAGGAAAGATGTTAGCTCCCGTAACAACTACCATTTCATGGAGCGTATCGCGGTGAATCTTTTAGTGACGCTGGAATATGACGGCGCAGAGTTTCACGGTTGGCAGCGACAGATAAACGCAACAAGCGTCCAACAAGAGCTTGAGAGAGCCTTAAACGTCTACGCGCAATCGCTTGCCAAACGTTCTCAACATTCTTGGAGTGGCACAATTACTGTGCAGGGAAGTGGTCGCACAGATGCGGGCGTGCATGCCCTCGCACAGGCGGCTAACTTTTTTTGGCCGAACGAACTCCCCCTTGATTTTTCAGAGCTCTATTCCTCGATTAACGGTATCAGCTCTTCGGGACTAAACCTCCGCTCAATTCAGAAAGTCCCAGATTCTTTCAACGCGCGAAAGGCTACGCATACTAAGCGTTATCGCTATCAACTGTTAGAACGTCGTGGCTCAGATAGCGCTCTCGAACGCAAACGCTGTTGGGTGCTCCATTCGCAGCTCGATGTAAAGGAAATGATTCTTGCTGCGGCTGCCTTTGTCGGCACCCATGATTTTAGTAGTTTCCGTGCCGCTGACTGCGGTGCTGAATCAAGTGTTCGCACCATCCTATTGAGTGAGTTCTCACGTCGACCTGATGGAGTCTTAGTCTATTCAATTGAGGGTAAGGGCTTTCTCAAGCAAATGGTTCGCACAATCGTAGGAACTCTTGTCGATGTTGGTCGAGGGCAACGCTCAGCAAGCGAGATTGCAACGATTATCGAACAGAAAGACCGAAACGCGGCAGGTGACACTGCTCCCGCTCATGGGCTCTTTTTAGAAAATGTTCGCTACCCAGACTCCGTTTTGTCGACCGCCGAGGGACCCAAAAGCTAATTTAATTGGCGATATTGGTCGATATTAGTATAGATATCCGAAGTACCACTAAAAATTCCCGGCGTAGGAACTCGCATATGCGGCCTAGAAAACCCGAACGTAGCTCCCAAGGTGGATTCACCATGATTGAGTTACTGGTCAGCATCGCAATTATCGGCATATTGGCCTCTGTCGCAATCAGTCAATACAGCAGCTATCGCGAACGTTCCTTTGATGCGCGTGCACAGTCCGACTTGCGTAACATTATGTCGGCCCAAGAGGCGTATTTTACCGACAACGAGTCTTACCTTGATACGCTTGAGGGTTTGACCGGCTTTGATACGACAAGCCCCTCTGTTTCGGCAATTCTTGAAACAACAGACACCTCTTGGAGCGGTTCGAGTTATCACCCTCAGGGAACCTCTACCTACTGCTACGATTCTGG
>CAYGNZ010000713.1:0-779 GCA_964351345.1 uncultured Bdellovibrionales bacterium
CGATAGTCACTTACGAGCTCCGTTTCAAGTGTCGCGGGTTTGGAGGTGGGTACCGAGTGCGCACCGCGAAGACTTCGTAGACCTTCTGCGGTTTGATACACTCCGTAGAGCGCTCCATCTTCCTTGAGAAAGATGGAATAATACTTCTGCTCAGAATCGGGTAAGCGAAGAAACAATTTTGGGGTAGGTGGTTCACTCAGTAAGGTACCCAGTGGGGGGAGCACCCAAAAGGCCGATGAGTACTCCACCGGCGCAAACTCGACGATAAAACTTCCGAGAGAGTCTGTTTTGACTTTCGCGTATTGATCACTATGCCCGTAGCTCTGAGGGTCTCCTTGCTCAAGATCAATGTCATTGAGGCCATACTCGGCAGGGAGCACCACTTCAACCATTTTATGACTTACCGGAGCCCCTTGGATATCAAGTAGCTGACCAGTAATTCTGACTGAAGTAAGAGAGCTACTGGGCACGGCACATGCCGAACAAAGAATAAGCAGGAGGAGTAGGGGAAGTAACCTCAAGGGACTTGCTTGTAGCACCGGGGGATGTTCCGAGAGGGTAAAACTTTTCATTGCACTTCCTCAGCCTTAGTACGCTATTTTGTAAACACAAGCCAAACGAAAATATTCGTGGCAGAAATTGCCTCAGGCATTTCCTTGAGCAATAGCATCGAGCCAAAAGCAATGCTACGGTAGCCGTGACTAAGTCTGGTTTGTTTTCTCTAATAATTCAAGCAGCAATTCTCAGTAGGCGCCTGTAAGCAAAGATTGGCTAAAAAC
>CAYGNZ010000713.1:818-1687 GCA_964351345.1 uncultured Bdellovibrionales bacterium
TCAAATATTCAGCTACTTAGAATGAATACCGCTCCTCATAAAATAGCGAACTCCAAATTCACCGTTTGGCTTCTACCGCAGGAACCACAACGAAGTGCGTTAGAAGAGCAAATCGCTCGCCTCTCGGCAGCCGAGGACGTACCCAGTTTTTCGCCGCATGTGACTCTCTATGCCGGGAAGCTGGAGTCCGAATCAAACACGAGTAGACTCGTCCGCGAGGCCGCTGAGCGCCTCGGTTGTATCACCTTACGAGCAACAGAGATTCTCAGCAGCTCGGAACTCACCAAGTCCGTCTACATTCAATTCGAAGCTTCAGCCGAGCTTGCTGCGCTTACCGAATGGTTTCGGGCTCAGGCAAGCCACCCCTCGAATTATCAACTCAATCCGCATCTAAGCTTGGTTTATTTGGACTGCGGTATCGAGAAGAAAAAACAGATCGCAAGAACCCAATCACTTCTTCAACAAGAGATTACTTTTGATGCGATACAGGCTTTTTCCATGCCGGAAGAATTTGCCACACCGAACAGCGTTACTGAATTTGAAGAAATTTGCCGTGTAGAATTGGAGTAAGACGTACGTGCTATCACTTGTTTCTAAACTGTTAGTCCAGCTCGCTTTGATTGAAGATGTTGGAACTGGAGACATCACTACCGAAACCACAATTCCGGCCGATGCCCAAGGCTCTGCCGTGTTCCTCAGCCGAGAACCTTTAGTTGTCTGTGGACACGACATCGTTGCGGAAGTCTTTCTCCAAGCTGAGCAGCGATTTGGCTACCGCTCGGTCTACTCGCCCGTAGTAGAGGAAGGCAAGGCGGTTCCTCCTGAGACCATCCACGCTCGAGTTGAAGGTTGGATGCGAGCAATTCTAC
>CAYGNZ010000714.1:0-1674 GCA_964351345.1 uncultured Bdellovibrionales bacterium
CCTCCGGAGCCATATAGTCGAGCGAACCGCTAATCTCTCGATGCTGCGTCATGCTCGAGCTGCTCGGACGGGCGACACCGAAATCGGCAATTTTAACGATGTTGTCATCCGATATCAGGATGTTTCCCGGCTTCAAATCTCGGTGGACGATGTCCTCGGCATGTATTGCACTCAGGCCATTGCAAATTTGGATGATTAAATCACCCATTACTTTGTAGTCTGCAATCCCGCCGCGCTGAAAGCTGTCCAAGGGAGCTCCTTGGATGAATTCCATCGTGAAGAAGATGAGATCTTTGTCAGCGCCGACATCAAACGTTCGAACCACGTTCTGGTGATTCACCAAGTGCATCAACTGCACTTCGCGTAAAAAACGCTTCGTCAGCATTTTGTCTCGGGCATACTCCTTATGCAGCACCTTGAGTGCAACAAGGTTCCCGCTTAGCAGACGATCTTCGGCGAGATACACGCTCCCCATGCCCCCGCCGCCGAGGAAATGCTTGATACAATAGCGATCCGCCACGAGGGAGCCCTCGCTTAGGGTTTCGCCATCCATGTTGTGGTCATCCAGCATAGCCAATCTGTTGCGGTCACGAAGTGACACGATGCCCGTTTTGGGTTCCGCTCTATTCGACGGTTCTGCCGCACTATCATGACGCCCTTCGAAACGGTCCCTGCTGAGATCTATAGTCGGCAAAAACTAAAAACCGCTAAAATGTCGGTGGCTTAAGCGGCTAAGCATGGGATATGCCTAGAGAAAAATGGGCGGATCTCGGGTGCCGCACTGAAAGAAGTACTCCAGTGCTTTTCAAGGCTTAGCTGTCGGAGGAGTAGAGCATCTTATCGCGCCGCGCTTTGAGGCTGACCCGCGCGAGCGCCAGCAGAGTTCCGAGCCAGACTATTAGAATCGAAAGCTTCCAATCTTTTCGCGTCAAATGCTCCTGCATTACGATCGAATAGAGCCAAATCAGAACACTCGAACCAAGCGGAAGCAGCAGCACCGTGTAGCATAATTCGCGAATAATTCGCCGCGACTTCCTGCTTTCCCAGCGTCCGACTATGCGGCCGCCTCCGACCGAAGCGGGTTCGGATTTCTTTTGGAACTGAGTGGCTTGCCATGAACGTTTAAAACGCCGCTCTCCTCGTGCTGCCCGAAGCGATTCGCGCACAAGCACCGCAAGTGTTCCGCACCATAGACAAAGCACCACCAGCTTCCAGTCTCTGCGCTGCCACTCGA
Source organism: uncultured Bdellovibrionales bacterium (assembly GCA_964351345.1). Classification (GTDB taxonomy): domain Bacteria; phylum Bdellovibrionota_C; class UBA2361; order SZUA-149; family SZUA-149; genus SZUA-149. The sequence goes on from CAYGNZ010000714.1 coordinate 1,235, forward strand.
ACTCATTCAAATGCACGTAGAGGATGATTAAAAGAGCCGCGACGAGCGGCATGCCGACCGTAATCGCACATAGACGGAATACAATGTTCTTGGTCTTCCGGTTCTCGGCGACACTGTCGTACTCTTGCATGCCTTACTGACTCCGGCTTTGTCCGCTGATTCCTACAATAAAAGTGATAACAAATCCGATTACCACGTGCCATGTCCAACCGATATAGTTGGGAATGGCGTACTTGAGCAGGCCTGTCCCTAGCAAGCCCAAGCACATTCCGCTCAAGATGCTCAGGGTGCTTCCCCTTCGAGTCCCCATACCGAGCACAAACACCCCAAGCAGCGGTCCATAGAGGATGCTCATGACTCCCAAGGCGAGACTTAGAAGTTCTTTGTTGCGTGCGGCGTCAACGGCAGCGCCCCCATCGAGCAAGATACTTTGATGCACC
>CAYGNZ010000715.1:0-1673 GCA_964351345.1 uncultured Bdellovibrionales bacterium
CGCTCAGCCGTGAGCTCTTGAAACTCTCTCTCCAGATACTCACAAAACGCTGGTTCGATTTCTGCAACCGCAAGGGAGACTCCTGTGGCAAGCAGCGCCCGGGTTAAGGTCCCAAGCCCCGGCCCCACTTCGAGAACGGCATCGCTTTCACGCAACTGCGCGAAACGCACAAGCTTCTCGGCGATACTTGGGTCAAAGAGGAAGTTTTGCCCCTTACGTTTTGACGGCTGAACGCCGAGCTCCTCAAGCAAGGACTTAACGTTCATTTTCGAAAAGCTCTGCAATCGGCCATTTCGCTCGGGCACCAAGGGTTAATTCCGCGTTCGGTCCAAGCTTCTCGCCGCTGCTGCGATTCCAGCTTTGAAACGCCTGGGGAGTCTGCTCGATAATACCCGCAGCAAGTACGCCAATCATCGCGGCATTATCCGTGCACCATCGATGCGGAGGTACTGAGAATTGAATCCCACGCTGCTCCATTTCTTCTTTTAATCGTTTTCGTAAACGACCGTTTGCCGCAACTCCTCCCGTGAGTAGAAATGATTTCACCTGCTGCGTCTCTGCCGCTTGCACTGATTTCAGCACCAATGCCTCCACAATTGCATGCTCAAGAGAGGCAGAAAGATCAGCCACGGTTTGCGGCTCTTTCGCCGCCTCTCCCAGCCGCTGCACTTCGCGCTGCACCGCAGTTTTGAGACCACTAAAGCTAAAGCTTGAAGCATCATCAGGCACAGCTATTGGAAACGAAAATCTCTTGGCATCACCTCGCTCTGCCTCGCGAGACAAGGCTGGTCCTCCGGGATAGGGAAGACCAAAGAGGGTAGCGCCTTTATCAAAGGCTTCGCCCGCTGCATCATCACGGGTCACCGCAAGTTGCTTGTACTGGCGAAAGCTCTCGACAAGCACCAACATCGTATGCCCGCCGGAGACGACCAGCGTCAGATACGGGTACTGCGGACGCTCGTGTTGAGCAAGGAGCGCTCCCGCACACATATGTCCTTCGATGTGATGAATCGGCAACAAGGGGATTGATGAAGAGAGGCTTATCGCTTTGGCAAAGCTCAGCCCCACAAGCAAACAACCCTTCAATCCAGGCCCTCGAGTAACTGCAATTGCGCGTACCTCTGAGAGCGAAATTGAGGCTTTCGCCAGCGCCTCGGCAACAAGACTGGGTAAATTTGCGATATGCTCTCGTGCGGCAAGCTCAGGCACTACTCCGCCGTAGGCAGTATGTAACTTGGTCTTACTCGCGATCAAATCGCTCTTGAGATACTGCTCCGTATCTCTGCTCGCGGCTAGATACGACTCCAAGCAAATCACACTCACTGCGGTTTCATCACAGCTTGTTTCAATTGAAAGCAACATACTAGAGACTTAAGAGAAATCGCGCGATTGCCTGCTTATCCTTGCGTGTCATGTAACGGTAGGATGGCCAGGGGCAGAGACTGGGGTCACTTCGCTCCCCGGCAGCGCTTTCGCCTGTCGACAGATAGCGCACGAGATCTTCTTCCTTCCATTTCTTCAAACCCTGCTCACTGCTCCCGCGAATGTCCGGTCCGGGTGCGGGAAATTGCTTCGCATCCTTTGCGGATGAAAAACTACTTCCCAGCCAACCAGCGCCAAACACTTCATTGGAAGAATCACCAACGACGTCTTGTGATTTTTGATATTCGCGC
>CAYGNZ010000716.1:0-270 GCA_964351345.1 uncultured Bdellovibrionales bacterium
TTTCCTCTCTTACTCTTTCCGTTTTTACTAGTCGAAGGAGTTCACGCAGAGCCAGTGAACGGCGTTGTGAACACTGGTGGGGAGAGCAGTTCGGATCAATCCACGCTTGGACTAGCAGAGTCGCACTGGAATAAACGGATGCAGGGGTTTGAAGAAAATAAGGTCCCGAATGAATCTTCGGCCCGTGAAGCATTGCAGCTTTTTGAGCAGGCGTTGGCAAGGGAGCCAGATAGTATCGCGATTGGCTTTCGCGTTCTTGAGGCGAGATAT
>CAYGNZ010000716.1:280-1192 GCA_964351345.1 uncultured Bdellovibrionales bacterium
GAATTTGTGAGCACGTCTCAGGCCGAGAAAGAAAAGCTTTATCAAGCTTCTGTCTTGCTCGTTGAAAAGATGTTGCGAGAGCTTGCCGGCGAAACGGAGTCTGTTGAACAATTAACTCTTGAGCAACGAGTGCAGGTGTTTGCCAAGGTGCCACAAGGAGCCCGAGCGAATTTTTGGGCGGCGATTTCCTGGGGGCTATGGGGCATGACCCATGGCTACATTGCCTCGGCGAGAAAAAATGTTGCAGTGAAGATCAGGGACTATGCGAAAGTTGTTATCTTGCTGGATGAAAAGTTTGCCGACGGTGGGGGCTACCGCCTCTTGGGGCGACTCCATACCTTGACGCCAAAAATTCCCTTTTTTACGGGTTGGATTGACTATGATAGAGGAACGCAGCTTTTGCAGAAAGCATACGACATATCCCGAAAAGACCCAAGAAATGCACTGTTTCTCGGGGAAGCCTTGCTTGAGTATGGTGCGCCGCAGCGAGAGTATGCGATTAGCCTCTTGCGAGAAGCTGCGGAATTTTCACCGAGTGAGCAATATTTAGTCGAACAAACCCACACGATAACTCAAGCACGGCAAAGGCTTCACTCTCTCGGGGTAGAATGAGCAAAGATTCTTACATTGAGTACATACAAGGTTTCTTTAACCGATGGGCAGCACTCTATGATTTTTTTGCCTGGAGTATTTTTTATACGTATTCAGCCACAGTGCGTGAGGCCAGAATAGAGACGGGGACGCGCGTGCTCGATATCTGTACAGGCACTGGAGAGATTGCACGGCGCGCGGCAGCCCAGGGTGCAAAAGTAACGGCGATTGATATCACTGAGGCGATGCTCAAGCGGGCTCAAAAAAAGACCCTAGGGAAAGAGGTGCAACTGTTGAAAATGGATGCGCGGAATCTTGCAT
>CAYGNZ010000716.1:1202-1665 GCA_964351345.1 uncultured Bdellovibrionales bacterium
TTGCATTTGAGGACGCAAGCTTCGATGTTGCGATTCTCTCCTTTGCACTGCACGACATGCCGCGCAAAGTTCGTCTGCAAGTTCTACAAGAGGCTGCTCGGGTTGCAGAGCGACTATTTGTGCTCGATTACGACTTGCCTTCGAATGCATTGGCACGTCGTTTTTCATTCTGGCTCATCTCGCTTTTTGAGAGTCCCTACTTTAAGAACTTCGCAGCGGAGCCAACGTCTGAACTTTTCAGCGAGGCGGGTTTTGCTGTGGTTAACCGCAAGAGACTTTTTCCAGGGTGGTTCTCTGTCTACCGTATGGAGCAGGGAGCCGGTTAAAACCGCAAGCATCTAGCTGTAATAAAACATAAAAATTACAGCTATGTAGCGCATTTCGTCTATTTGGCAATCAGCAGCTTGACATACCGAGCAGGGCAGGGGATAACCGAGCTTGCCCGAAGTCCACTAGAAGCCCG
>CAYGNZ010000717.1:0-1664 GCA_964351345.1 uncultured Bdellovibrionales bacterium
TAGGAACGTGTACCTTTGGTATGTGGCCCCAGGGCACGCATGGAGAGCGTCACGGAGCGATCAGGAAGCCGATTGTAGATCGAAACATCGGTAATCTTGTAGCGAGTCCCATTGTCACGCTTATCAGAGTCCCAAGCCGAATCCCAAATAATGGTTCGTCCGCGAGACTTTTCAATGCACTCCATATAGGAAGCCGCCTTCGCCTCAGCGACAAAGAGCAGGGTGAAAACCAGTGCCATAAAATAGTATGCGCGGAAGCTACTCATTTGAATACAACCCCATAGCACGTGCTTGCTCAAGCACCGCATCAACCTGCGGCCTCATCGATTCGTCAACCTCTTCGGCGAACTTCTTGTAATACCTCACGCTAAACTCATCAGACCCTAGCTTCGCCGTTTCAGCGCCAAGTTGGGCGAGAAGACTTCCTGCAGTGAGGCAATTTGCTCGCGTCATATCCTCGCTCAATTTCTGCTCGCGTGCTTGACCTCCGGGTGGCGCTCGAAGGGAACGAACGGCGCGCAATACCTGCCCATACATTGATTGGAGGCCTCCCAAACCAGCGCTCTGTTTTGAACGAGCAACTTGGTTCAGTAGATAGGCGGTAGCCTCAATTTCTTCCTCCCAGCCAATTGCTGAGCTATGCCGTCTAATATTGAGATCCTTTGTGAGACAAGCTGCCACCCACCCCCGAGCATCGTGACTCGCATCAAGCGGGGCCACGCTCACTCGTCGTCCAAACTTAGTAAGTTTGAGGTGATTGCAATCTCGAAGGCATGCTTTTCGCGCAGTCCCTTCACGCGTGTCGACACATTCTTTTCTGCACAAGGACAATGCATAGTCGCCGAAGAGTGGTTGGAAATAGAGGTCTCCTTGCTCAAGAGTCGCTGATTCGCTTGGTAAGGATGTTGCGCTAGGAGTTGGCTGCGTTTGACCCATTTGTTCAATCAGCGGACGACGAGTGTTTGATTTTAATACTCCAACGACTAAGGCCAAGGCGATGCCGAAAATAAAAACCAGGGCAAGCGGTATTAGAGTTTCATTGATTCTGTTGCGTCGCTTCCTCTTCGGCGCAGAGCCGATTGACTTAAGCTCCGCGTCGCTGACCGTTTGAGATATTGACGCGCTTGTGCCTTGTGCTCGAAGTGCTGCGCGCGAGCCAGCGCCGCTATCGGTTCCTCGCAAAATTTCCCAAGAACGCCGTTGATACTCCTCATCACTGAGCTGACCATTGAGATGCTGCTCCATCAAACGGTCAAGTCGCGCTCTATCTTCGGGTGATAAATCCATCTAGTCTAAAGTCTCAAAAATCGGTCTAAATCGTTATCTTCCTTACTATAATCGTCTATGTCTTGCTTGTCCTAAAGGCCTACTCACCGCGACGATGCTCCCCCTCGGGCAGTTTTTTGACGGGGAATCTCGAGAGGGAATTTGAACTTGGACGATTGAAGAACTTTTCCCTTCATTGAGGGGTTTTTAGGCGCAGAATTGCGGCTAACCGCTTGAACGCGTTTTGAACTCTTTGCGCACAATGCTTGAGGCTATCAGCATTGTATTGCCGCAATGAGCGCAAATTACCGGGCAAACAGAAAGGCGTTTGTCCATCTCATTATTGGGGAGAAAGAATTCTTCCGTCTGCACTTCCCACGCATTTTCTCCGCAAACAC
>CAYGNZ010000718.1:0-1664 GCA_964351345.1 uncultured Bdellovibrionales bacterium
GGCTTTCTTGCTGGTGAGGGAACAGAGTATCTCACCGGCTCAATTATTGATGCCAATGGAGCATCGTATTTAAGAAATTAAGAGAGGTACGCCGCAACGTTCGCGATAAAAACTTTGTCACACCGAATTGATTAACTGCTTGCTGGCGTATAAGCTCGTCTGCTTACGCCACACCAAATCATCTCTCATTAGCCATCTGGCTGCTTTTTCTCATTATTCTGTTTTAGTAAAGACGGATTCTTCGAGTCTCTGATGCAAAACGCTCGGTTTGCGCCCAGAGGATCGCAGGTTAGGTTTTGAACAGTCTCCTTTCTGTGATTCCCGATCGAAAAAACGAAAAGGAGCGAGCATGTACGGATTGTCGAAGTCAGTTCTAGTTTTCATCGTGATTCAGACTCTCGGTGTTACCGGATACATGATCACTCAGAAGCTGATCTTTGAAGGTCAGAAAAGCCTTGTCGCAATGATCAGCTTTCTTTGTGCTCTCTATGTGACGATGATTCCGTATGCCTACCTCCTGAAACGTTTCGAGCGTCTCACGCGTTTCCGAAGGCGCGGCGCAAAGCGAAACAATGGAGTCTCGGTGCAAGGCTCATCACTTGATGGTGTCCGTTTCAAATTGCGGAAGAAAGACACCTGGAAATTTCAATCGGTCGCAGTTCTTTCGTTAACGGCGGACCTACTGTTTACCGGGGCGATTGTTTATCACTTTCCAGTTGGGATTGGCGGTCTACTCTCGAAAGGCTTTGGCTTGCTCATATTGCACTACGGAGCCGTCAAACTCTTTGACCAGAAAGTAAGTCGTGGTGGAATGATAGCGATTTTTGTGGGAATTCTTGGTTCTTGCTCTATGGTATTCTCCACGTATCTCGCTAAGGGGTATCTTGAACAATCGGATGTGGACTATTTGTTCGCAGTGCCTGTTTGGGTTTTCTTTAGCCTCGGCTCCACCGCCGCGCGGAATGCCTCAACTCTGATGAGTAGAAAGCTCGCGGAGAGCTACTCGGTTGGTACAATCCTTTTGGAGACATCCCGCTGGGGAACGCTCGTGACAAGCATCACCTTGTTCGGACTTTGTTTCGTTCAGGGAATTGAAGTGTTCGTCTACCCCCCGTTCTTTTTGCTGGGTAGCGTTATTGGTGTTTCCTGTTTACTCATCGCGAGCACATTTCGAGCGATTGTGCGGCAGAGGCGCTTAAATCCTCTCATTCAACAAGAATTGGGCGGTGGCATAAGTCTAATCTTGCTCACGTCCTTTGAACTCTTTTACTTCAAAAGTTTTCTTGGGACTGGTGATGCAGGTGCAGCAGTCATCATCTCTACTAGCGTGGGTATGCTTCTCTGCTTTCTAAGTCCCTTTCTTTTAGCGTTAGCCGAGAGAGAGGGGAAAAAGAAAAAGGAGAGCACTTAGTTTTTACGGAGGAAGCAAAAAGTTTCGACTTTCTGCGCTTCAGGTTTACCTGCGAACCTCCGTTCTCTACCTTACGACGATGCCTTGAGTGCGATTAGTGCATCAGCGATGAATCCTGAGCCCGCATTTTCGATAGCTGATTCATTAATCTCTATCGCGATCATGTTGTGAGAGAACACGTCCTTCTCCCAGTCGAGCGTGGCCTTATCAATTTTTCGGTAGCTACCACTGGGGAACTTCCGATTACGGCTGT
>CAYGNZ010000719.1:0-1656 GCA_964351345.1 uncultured Bdellovibrionales bacterium
TTGCTTTTACTTTGATGTTCCTACTTCAACTACTTCCGAAACCACTTTCGAGGAGAATTAGTTCATATGAGCGCTGAATCGAAGGCATTGGTAGTGGAAGACGACGAGGGTTTCGCTAAAAGCGTGATGCTTCACATTGAGCATTTGGGTTATGTCTCGGACTGGGCAAGCGATGGAAAGCGAGGTCTCGAAATGGCCCTGGCGAATGAGTATAGTTTTGTACTACTCGATTACAAACTTCCGCAACTTGAAGGAGTTGATGTGTGTCGAGGTATTCGTGCGCTCAAGCCGGACCTCCCTATCGTGGTGCTTAGCACCGAAGCTGATCAAGTAAGCAAAGTGCTTCTGCTTGAGCTTGGAGCAGATGACTACATTACAAAACCGTTTTGCGCTGCGGAACTAAAGGCTAGACTGCGCGCCGTATTGAGACGTTCCCGTAGACTACAAGTTGAACCCGAGGTAGTTTCCTACAAGGAACTCACGATAGACCTCGCCACTCACCAGGCGTCTCTTGGGGATACCACGCTCGACCTCACTGCATTTGAATTTTCAATACTTTCTTTGCTCGCGAGCAACCCTGGACGAGTTTTCTCTCGTGCTCAAATTTTGGAATCGCTATACGGGGAGGAGATTCAGGGATATGAAAAAAGTATTAATGTTCACATAAGTCGATTACGGAATAAACTCGAATCAAACCCTAAGAAACCGCAATACATTTTTACTCAACGAGGAGCTGGCTACAAGTTCGGAACCTAGGAGGCACGTTCGCCTCCTAGGTAGAGACTCACTGCCCATCATCGGCAATCAATGATTGTCTGCTCTGGGGGACTATCAGGCCAGCGAGGTAAACTAGGAGCCAAAAACAGCGGTCCAATATGCTCCTCTTCAAACCTCGCAACATCAAAATATGCCTCTCGTGCGGACTGAAATGAATTCGACTGACAAACGGTGTTTCGAGCAGTGAAGTTCATTTGACCAAACTTAAAGTTATTGAAATGCCTTAAATGCCTCGATGAGCCGCCCTGCACAGCAGGAGAACTTTTTACGGTCGTTGTATTTCCTTCATCATGAACCCGACTTTCCCTAGAATGCTCAAGTGCTCCGATTTCTTCATACTCAACCTCGGTATAGATGTCCCCTGCAAGGTTGTCCCATTCATAAAGATTCGCTCTCTCCCAGCGAAGCGTGTCATTATTGACGTTACCAATCATGTGGTGAGCCGAAGACTTGCTCGTGTATGAACAGCTACCAGAGCTACAGTCATGCCGGTATGAGTTTAGTGCATCTTTAAATGTCCACTCGGGATCGTCGAGTGAATCCTTCTTGTGGAGATGTCCCCATTGAGAATAACTCGCATTCCAGTCCGTGGACGAACTGTAATGATCTTGAAAAATTGTGTAGAAAAACTCCACTAATAATCCATCTGCTCCAAGCACGGGAAAGCCCTCGGCAAACTTATTGTTATGACTAACTCTTTTGTACTCCTCCGTCGTGAACAAATCGTTATCCTCTGTTACATCACTTGAATAGACTACTTCAGTAGGCTGAGCTTTTTCTTCGTACCGTTTAGTTAAGTCTGCCTGTACGTCCCTTTGGCTATCGTTGTCTTTACTGGACTCGCTCAAGTCTAGCCTCACCTCACCGTCTTTACTCAAT
>CAYGNZ010000720.1:0-1647 GCA_964351345.1 uncultured Bdellovibrionales bacterium
ATTCAAGAAGTTCTAACGTTCGCCTGAAGTTTCGATGGAGAGCAATGGTTCTCATGGCGCATAGCGCTGGAGCAGTACCCCTGCTCCAGCGCTCTCTTTAGTCTTCCCTGACGACGATTCCGATAGAATATTGTTGCCCAGATTCAAATAGGGACCCTCGTATAGCCCTTGCAACCGCTCTGCCTGCTGTGGTTCTAGTTGAGGTGATTGGGGGATTTGAAGCAGACTCACAGTATTAAGAAACCAACTACTAGTTGTGGCGATTATGAAGAGTGTTGTTGAAGAAGTATTTAAGGAAGATTCTCGTCGAGTATTCGCCACACTCGTAAGACTCCTTGGCGATTTGGAGCTTGCCGAAGACGCAATGCGTGATGCCTTTTCAGCAGCTCTTGAGCAGTGGCCGACACAGGGCGTACCAGAAAATCCTTACTCTTGGCTTGTTTCAACGGGTCGATTCAAAGCGATCGACACTATCCGCAGGCGTGCTCGCTTTGATACCTCTCAGGAAGAAATCCTAAGCCGTATTGAAGAGACAATCGAACACAACGAACGTCAAGCGCAGCATGAAGTTGAAGACGATCGCCTACGCCGTATATTTACTTGTTGCCATCCTGCGCTGCCACCTGAAGCACAAATGGCTCTTACCTTAAGAGAGGTCTGTGGGCTGACGACCGAACAAATTGCAGATGCTTTTTTAGTAACTCCGGCAACTCTTGCTCAAAGAATTGTTCGAGTAAAAGCAAAGATAAAAAAAGCTGGTATCCCTTATGTGGTCCCCCCGAGGGAAGCTCTTCCCGAACGACTTGGAATAGTCCTTTCTGTAATCTACCTCGTATTTAACGAAGGCTATAGTGCCTCTTCGGGAAACCGTGCGGTTTTACCGGAGATATCGAAAGAAGCGATTCGTTTAGCACGTTTACTGGCGCGAATCTTTCCCGATCCAGAGGTCGATGGTCTACTCGCCTTAATGTTGCTGCATGATTCAAGACGCGAAGCGCGAGAGACTGATGAGGGCGATATTATTTTGCTTGAGGAACAGGATAGAGCACTTTGGTCTGATGAGTTGATCGAGGAAGGGCTCGGCCTTGTGCAAAAATCACTTCGTTCGGGGCGTTTTGGTGTCTACACCTTGCAGGCAGCAATTTCTGCTGTGCACGCAGAGTCGAAACATAGCGGAGCGACTGACTGGGTGCAGATTGTCTCTTTATATGATCTCTTACTTCGAGCGACTCGCTCTCCAATTGTCGCTTTGAATCGCTCGGTAGCCGTTTCTATGCAACAAGGTCCAGAAGCTGCACTTGAGGTGCTTGATTCAATTCGTGAAGAGCCGGTGTTGGCCAATCATCATCTGTTCCACTCGGCTGAGGCTGATTATCTTAGAAGGCTTGGACGAAATAAGGAGGCGAAAGCTTCCTACGGGCGAGCTTTGGCATTCGCCAAGCAGGAGCCCGAGCGCCGCTTCTTAACTAAACGCCTAGAATCTCTCGACTAATATTTTTTTGCTGAGGCTGTCGAAATAGCCCAGGCCCAATCGACTATAAGTGAAATCACAAAGAACTCTCAAAGGAGAAGGGGAAGATGAAGTTTGTTTGCTTAGGCTATATTTCAGACGAAAAGATTGAAACTCTCTCAGAGGATGAGGGAAAG
>CAYGNZ010000721.1:0-1646 GCA_964351345.1 uncultured Bdellovibrionales bacterium
GTTTATTGAAAATCACCTTGTTCCTAATGGCATTCCGTATGGCCGAATGTCGAGCGCTCCGGATATGGTTCCGCAGCACCAGCGCGGTGTCTGGGTCGTGCATAAGCGGGAATTCTGGGATGAACCTGAGTCGCTCTATCCTTTTTTGGTAAGCGTTTTGGGCTCAGACTAATACTCTGTGGAGACGAGTTGCACACTGTTTTCAGAGGTAAACTTAAACACGGCTCTAAAGGAGTCCAGACCCTGTGGCATCGATTCGATGCTATAGCTCGCGATTCGCCCATTCCGTTCGAAGAAGAAATCAACTCGCTCGAATCCTGCCACTTCGCAATGCAGCAGTAGCTCTCCCTTTGTGTTTGAGATGCCGGAATCCAAGCCACGTCGGGTCTCCGCGGAGACCGAGACTTGAGGCAGCGCTCGGCCCTGTTCGTCTAGCACTTGTGCCGTAACGAGAACCTCTCGTATTCCGGTGCGTTCAGCGCGGTCTGGGCTACCGTAGACAACGCCTCGATCAGGCGCGACCTCAACGCAGGCTGAGAAGGCGAGCAAAGAAGCGCAAACAACAGAGAGCAGATAGGGGCGGGACAAATTTGACGTAGTCACTTGAATCTCCAGCGAAAAACGATGATATGCTACTGTGAAATCCGCACAGCAAGCTTATTAGATTTTAGAGTCCAATAAAATATCGTTTACATCAATATTTTATTGCAGAGTGCCGAGGGACTTGGTGAGATAGAGTGTGCCCTAGCCATAAAAGAGGACTACCTTGAGCGACGAGAACGAAAAAACGGATGCGCCGAAAGAAATGATGCTTGTGGCATCGCTTCGATTTGAAGTGCCGGTAAACCCGAGTTCCTCAAACTTGAGTAGTGGAAGTGGTGGGACGGTGAACCTTGATGAAGTAGAAACTGACTCACCAGTGATTGAAGAAGTAGTGACGCTGCGTGAGGGTGATACTTTTCGTCTTGGACGTTCGCGAGATAATGATCTCGTTATTCAAAACAATGCCGTCTCTCGATTCCACGCAATGTTCAGCGCATCAAATTCGGGTCTCGTGCTAAGCGACCTCACTAGTCTCAATGGAACTTTTCATAACGGACGGAAGATTTCCACGCCGATTAACCTCTCGACTGGTGATGAGGTAAAAGTTGGCAATATCAAGATCGGCATCGATATGCACCTTGGCTCCTTGAGCGAGGATTCCGGTTCGAATATGCAGACGCAGTCTACCGCGATGAAAGCAGTGCTTGTCACGGTGCTTGTGACCGACATCGCGAAGTTCACGACAATGTCCCAGCAGCTTCCTCCGAAGGAGATGGCGGAGATGTTAGATAAATGGTTTGGCGAAGTGACCGAGCTTATTGAAAGTGAAGGCGGAGAAATTGATAAGTATATCGGTGACTGCGTGATGGCACTTTGGCGAAGTACCCCAGAGGAACTCCAAAAAACAGCGGCGGCATCAATTCGCGTTTCCAAAGAAATCCTTGCGCTCACAGAAAGAATGTCTGAGGAGCACTGGATTTTCAAAAATCAATTTCCTTGGCAGTGTCGAGTGGCGCTCAACACCGGTGAAGCATTACTAGGCTCAATTGGCGGAAAGGGAGCACGGGATTTTACGGTATTGGGTGATACGGTAAACGTTGCAT
>CAYGNZ010000722.1:0-272 GCA_964351345.1 uncultured Bdellovibrionales bacterium
CGTATGACGCCCAATCATATCCGGAGAAAAAGCGCCCAACACTAATGCCAGCGATCTTCGCTCCTGCCTAGAATTTGCAATGAAAAAGGATGAATGCGGCACTCGCTACTGCGTTGCGAGCACGGTGTCCACTGCTTCACGAAAGTCCTCGACACCGAAAGGTTTGCGTAAAGTGAGTTGAGCACCAAGCTGCTCTGCGACCGGTAAGAGACAAGTCGAACTTGCGCGCGAACCAGTAATCGCCATCGATTTAATTCTCGGCGCAAACTTTC
>CAYGNZ010000722.1:282-1642 GCA_964351345.1 uncultured Bdellovibrionales bacterium
TAGTTCGCGCAGCACTTCGATGCCATCTATTTCAGGCATCAGTATATCGGTGACTACTAGATCAAACTCTCGACCTTCTGTGGCAGTGAGAAGCTCAAGCGCCTGCTTGCCATCACTTGCTTGTCTCACGACGTGCCCCAGTAGCTCCAGCATCATCGCTAGGGATTCGCGAAGCTCGAGATCGTCTTCAACAACTAAAATTGCGGCCAATGTTTTTAAACCCCGTGTGTCAGCGCTTTCTGTCAGTCTCAGCGTATCTACCCAGCCAGCGCAGTGTGCAATAATTCAATCGGGCGTTAACAATAAAAACCTAAGACTTCAGGGCGCTTAGATAGCTGATTCTTATCATTTTCAACAATTTTGGCCTGATTCTAGGAAGATGATTTTGAAAAAAATATTTTCTGGATGCCGAGATTTGACAATTCTTATTAAAAAACAGAGGTTTAAAGTTCGCCCTTTTTACGGCTGTGGTTCCTTCCTAGTACCTCATCACCACGAATACGAGCAGAGCACGAATCGGTCGCGCCACGCAGCCTCAGACCTGCGCGGCACGACCACTGCAAAATGGTTTTGTGGTGGCGTTTTTTTTGAGACGCACGCGGCGTTTGTTAGTCGCTACTCTATTGCCAGGAGGAAGTTATGGGACTGCTAGATCGATTGTCTGGAGGAAAAAAAGGAGCGAAGAAGGTCGACAAGAAGAAGGGAAAAGGTAAGCCGGCGCCTGCTGAAGATGCTGCTGCTGCAACCGAAGAAGTTGACTTCACACCCGCTCCCGAGAAGCCGAAGCAAAAGGCCGCGGCCAAACCGGGCGACTCGGCCAAGAAGTGGGAGAAACGACGAGAGATCGCTTCCACCTATCGTAGCGCGATTGATAAAATCGCCGCGCAGGTAGACCTCTCTGACCCCAACGTTCGCAGTAAGGTGCGAGAGCACGTCCGCCTCAAGGTCTATAACCCGATGGTCCAGACCTTCGGGATCGATAATGAGCTTCGCCAAGAACTGTTGATGGACCGAATCCTTGACTACCTCAACTTAAAGATTGAGCTGGCGTCGGCAGGGAAAAAACCTAGGAAGAAGTCTGCTCCGGCTCCGGCGGCAAAGGCACCGGCGGCGGCGGCTTCGACCGAAGTTGCTGCGAGCGCTGAGTCCGAGCCTGCTCTCGATGAGCTCGACGCAGACCTCGCCGCAGAAGCAGCGCGAACTCCGGCACCTTCGGATGCTGGCTCAGGCGATGCGATTGCTGATGTCCTTGGCCTAAGCGATGAGGCCGCGAGCGACGACATCGGACTCGGCACGGAAGAGCTTGATGGCGAGGGAACCGCCGATCTTACGGAGGACGCTGCCGCCGCAAGCTCGGCTG
>CAYGNZ010000723.1:0-1635 GCA_964351345.1 uncultured Bdellovibrionales bacterium
GTCTCTCGAAATGAGAGAGCGATAAGTACTGGCATAAATGTTCCAAAGGTTGAGAGGCCGACCACGTTTCGCAAAAGAACGACAATAAGCCCGCCGATTGGAATCATCAGAATCAATCGATACACAAGCTGTGCGTCTATCGGGAGGCTGAATAGTGAGAACTCAAAGAGCATTGGGCTCTCTGCTTTCCCCTCGATAATTGCGGTCATGAGTTCCGGTTCTTGACTGCGCGCAACGGAGACTTTTACGTCCACGTGCTCTTTCCCTTTAATCGTTGCGAGTGGCTCATTGCCCCGCCACCAAACGATATGGTTGTCAAACTTCTGTGCGCCTGAGTTTAGGCTGTAACTCAGCCAGCTACTTTTTTCCCCGTCATACACTTCAAGCCAGTGAAGAATGGGCGCGTTACGTCCATGCTCTGCAAGACGAATCCCGTGCACGCTTCGAGCCGGAATCATTGCAAGACTAAGTAGCTCTACCGCAAGCTCCACTCGGCCTGCATCGCCGACTCTTCCTTTAAGCAATACCGGCACGTGTTCGTCGGGATCTTTTTTTCGAAGTTCTCTCAATAACTCAAGAACGAAGCCCTCAGTATCCGCAGAACGAGAAGTTATTTTACTAATCAGCGTCTGTGCTGAAAGCTGGGCAGCATCATCAAGGCTTGTCGCTTCCACGCTCGGCACCTTGGAGGTCTGTATTCCATTGCCCTTCGTTTCTCGGGCATGAATGACTGCACGGTAATACAAGACCTGTGTGCCTTCCGCTTTTCTAATCGACCAAATTGCTTTCCGATTGGGCGGCTCGGCAGAAGTCGCCAGACCATATCCCGATGAGATAAATCGCTCATCCATCACAATCGCGAAGGGAGAGCTTGAGGGGATCTGTAGTTGCACTTTTGTCGCTTTTCGACGTCCTTGAAACGTCACCCTTGCTTCCGCATTCCAAACCGGCGTCTGGACATTAGGCTTCAAAGGGAAATCAAGCACATACACCTTGTAGGCAAATGTTCCGAATCCAAGGACTAGCAAGGAGAGGACTAGGGTCGCAAAGTGCGCTCGACTCATTTATTTATTTCCTCCTTCTCGGATGCTTTCGGAGTGGGTGCGCTTTCCACGTCGTCTGTCTTCTTTTTCTTCTTCGACGCTTTTTTTTCAGTAGGAGCGGTCTTTGCAGTTTTCTTTTCTTTCTCTTTCTTCGCAGGAGCAGCAGGACGCTCGGTTTTCTCACTGATCTCTTTTCGTTTTGGTCGATCGCAGTGCGGCTCGGTGGTGTAGGTGAGGGCGGGATCGACTATTGCATTTCCCGCAAGGAAGGTTCTTCCCAGCAGCATTTGGTACGCGAAATTCGTCCGGTCGACAAGATTCACATCTGTCTCAAGATAGGTTCCACCAAGGCAGATGCCCACGCGGATTACCTTTCTTCTCTGATGTTTCGAGCTATGGCGTTTAATCATCGCGACTCGACGAACTTCTTTCTCGAAACTTATTTTTTGGCCGTATCGGTTTCTAATGTGAAAGCGCACCCACTCCACGCCGTTCTTTTCAAAGCTCTCTACCTCTGAGGCGTCCAGAGACGAGTTATCTGCTCCCGTATCGAGTTTGGCGTGAAGCGGGAGTCCATCGGGGAACAATAGGA
>CAYGNZ010000724.1:0-1635 GCA_964351345.1 uncultured Bdellovibrionales bacterium
CCCACACTGACGTTCGGAATTGAAAGAGACTTTTGAACCTCAAGCTCTTTTTCGCTGAGCATGCGCGCTGCTTCGGCATGACGAAGATAAATCGATTCATCCGGCATTTCTTGCCCAAGATAGCTCATTACCGCAGGCGGTAGTGTCGCGTTCGGGACCACGCCCAAATCCTCGGGTGTTCCTAACCACATCGATGAAAGATGCAGCTGAGCGTTGAGGAGATTTTGCTCTGCATCCAGCAGTCGCGCTTTGCTTTCTTGCCACGCTAAGGCAGTGTTCGTTTTTTCAAAAGATCGAATTGCGCCTGCGTTTAGTTTCTGTTTCGCAATTTCAATCGCTCCTCGAGAAGCTTTTTCTTGCTCTCGCAAGACATCGCGAGCAGCTTGCGCGTATTGAAGTTTTGCGTAGGCAATTTCAGTTTCGCTGATGACTTCCTGAGCCTGTAGTAATGACTCTAGTTTGATAATTTCCTGGCGAAGCTCAGCGAATTCGATTCTGGCTTGGCGTTTTCCTCCGAGTTCTATCGGTTGGCTGACTGCGAGTGTTGTTTCGGCTTCTCGGAAACCATCTCTACTCCCACCGACTTCTTCAATCTCGAAGTTGAATTCCGGATTAGGAAGTACTCTTGCCTGAGTAATTAACCCCTGAGAAGAAGTTAGTCTCTTCTCAAGACTGGCGAATTCTGGATGGGATGTTCTGGCCCGTGCGAGCGCATCGGATAAGGTAATCACCTTCGGTGATGCGAAACAGGGAGTGGCAAGCAAGAGCGTAGATAGAAGTAGCGATCTGATAGACATAAGCAAATAGTGCAGAGAGTGTAGATAAGGTTGTGAGCGCCTAGTTGCTCACTAAAGGACGGAACTGATTGAAGAAATCAGATCACTAAAATGACGGTACCTACCAAAGGGGGCTGAGGGTGGGCGAGGAAGTCTCGCAATGCGTGCTTCACTGCGGGAGTGAAGGAAAGAGGAGAGTCGAGTGGGGCAAAGGCAACACTAACGACGGGTTGAGTGGCTTCTTCAGATAGCGGCTCGCCTAGAAGCCGTTTAACTGAAGAGTCACGAAGTTTGCTTTGAAATAAGGGGATATCCGCACAAGGACCGCATTCCGCGTGTTGAGCATTTGAATACTCCTGAGCCGGGCCATGTGCATGCTCCGTTGCACAGGAGCCGCCTAGGCTACGCTCAATCGCGATATGCCCATCCTCGCCAAGGCAGAGCAAAAACTCAGCGGAGGATGCCGAGGGCAACAGCAAAGCGAAGACAATGCATATCCAACTGACGATTGTTCTAACCATGGAGGAAACTTACTATTCCTAGCGAAAATTCTCAAAGCTTTTCTACTGCTAGGCAATACGTCGACTACTTCTTAGAAAAAATTAAGCTTCGAGGTGATAAAGTTCCATCGGTTTTATTAAAGAAACGGTGAACGGCAACGTATTTTTCAGATTCGCCAGATATTGTTGCGAGATTTCGTGTTCCTCTTCCATCATGTGGGTAATCAGAAGTCTTTTGAGTTGCGAACATTGAGAGAGTTTTCCGAGCAGGGCTTCGAGGTAGTCGTGAGTACTCATAGTTCCGCGCAAGCCAAATGCCTCGTGAATCAGTAAAGAAGCGTCCTGATAGAGCTTTAGTG
>CAYGNZ010000725.1:0-1630 GCA_964351345.1 uncultured Bdellovibrionales bacterium
GCGCTGGCTCGACCAAACCCAAGTTGTGCTCCATCTTCTCGCACGACTCGAAGGCGCAGAAGCAGTTTTCCCGGAGTCGCTTGGAACTGAGAGCTCTCGAATAATGCGTAGTAGAGCCAGCCAACGGACATCCCAAAAATAAGTCCGACAAGCAATAGGGAGACAAGGGAAGCAAGAATCAACGCAACACCTCCACCGGACGTCAGAGATGAATCGTTAAAACTTCCTTCGATTAGAGCACTCAACCCTGAACCCAGAATAGGTCGGAGGAGAACCAACGAGAGAATTGTTACGACGAATGATGCAACAGCAAAATCAATCAAAAAAGCCGCTGTTCGCAGCCAAAAGCCCGCATAGCCTGCGTGGTCAACAAAAAGTTCTTCGACTGCTTCGGAGGAATAGTTCTCCGGGCTCAGTTCTTCTGCATTCGCATCAACATCGTAGTCTTCTTCGTGCCCCTCATCGTGAAAGTCTTGACCCTCTTCACTGTCGTCATCGGCGCTGTCTTGAGTCTGGGGAGGAGCCTTGGCCGCAGCTTTCGCAGCACAATCATCGCACAATCGGATCTCGTCACCGACACTATTTCCGCAACTTGGACAAAGCATACTTACACTCTTACGTAGAGAAAAATTGTACCGATCGCTACGCGGATCGGTTGCCGAAATCGTTGGTCTTCATACGTGCAATACGCACAACAGCACACAAAGAAAAGGGATCTCGCCCCTACTAGTATGATTCAGGAATTTGCTTGAAGCTTCTAAATTTACCTACTTTCTCCGCCTGAAAGCTTGGTCTCACATCGCGAGAATTTTCGCCCTTAATTCGGGGGAAACTCCTCGAATAAGCGGACCTCACGACTAATTTGCTCTGCAAGAATCCCTTGAAATGCCTCTCGCCTAATCTCCCTGCAGCCAAATTGCGACAACAAGTCGGTTTTCTGCTGGCAGTCGAGAAGTTCGACGTTTTTCGACGAAAGGTACTTATGGAGCTCGACTAAACAAAATTTTGAGGCGCCAGATTCACGGTAAAACATCGACTCCCCAGCAAACATCGCTCCTATGGCAACACCATACAGCCCCCCAACTAGCAGACCATCGAGCCAGCACTCAATACTGTGACAATAGCCTTGGCGATGAAGCTCCGTATAGGCGCTTTGTAATTCCTCGGTAATCCACGTTCCTACTTGCGTACCTCGATTCTCGACCTCCGCGCATGAGGCAATCACCTCGGGAAACGCGGTGTTCACTCGTAGTTCAAAGTTACTCTTTTTGAGTTGTTTTCGAACAGTGCGAGGAACATGAAACTCCTTAACGAACACAACTGCACGTTGCGGAGGACTGAACCAGGCGAGCTGTCCTTCATCAAAGATTGGCCAGGGGAAAATGCCTTGAGAATATGCGGTGAGCAAGGTTTCAGGCTCAAGATTCCCGCCAATGGCAAGGAGTCCATGCTCGTCAGCAAGTTCGACTGGAGGAAATTCTAACGGTGGCATCACATTTTATTTCGTCAGCACCCCGATCTCATCGCGCAATGCCCGCTTCGCTGCCAACTCCCATAAATCCAGGATTAGTTCTTCCGTGAGTACGGTTTGCGCTGCAAGAACGAGCCGACCATCTACCGCATACACCGG
>CAYGNZ010000726.1:0-1626 GCA_964351345.1 uncultured Bdellovibrionales bacterium
TTCGCGGCTGAGTAAACTTGAGAACGTGCTCTGTGCTTGCTCTACTGAAGTTACTCAGGGTCCTGATGGGCGGATTGCGGTCGTTGGAACACTTGCGTCGAAATAATCCGAGAACGTCTGCGAGTTGAAATTCGGATTCGACGATGGTGAGCGACGAATAGAAGTTGAATGGGTTCCACCCGGGAGGGTGTAGCTGTCGCGAGAGTAAGAGCTCTGAACCGAGTTTCCATCTGTTGATTGATAGCGGATAGCAACTTCGCTACGTTCGAAACCGCCAAACCAGGAATTCCAGTCCGACATGCTGTAGGTCTGCGCTAAAACTGTATCGTCAAATGTGTCAGCGGTGCCGTTTAGGTCCCGGGAAAAATAGTAGTCTGATTGATCGACATTATCTGAGCATCCCGAGCCTCCTCCTGAGCAACTGAGCTCACGGCTATACTTTATGTCCTGAAAATAAGTCCTTTCCCTCTGCGTATTGTAGATAAAAGGAGCGTGACGGCCGAGACGTTCCTCCATTTTGTCCCGAACCTCGCGGATCGTGATATCACCTTGATCAGTTTGGTACTCTGCATCTTCATCCCGCGTGGCACTAAGGCTCATCAATCCGGTGTTCTCCACTACGTAAGCAAAAGACAAGGTGCCAAAAGGCAGTGTTTCGTACCCAGGTGAGTAATGTTTGCTGACACTGCTCTCGCCTTCAATTGAGTCAATTATGCGTGTCCCGGCGTTATCTGAAAGTTTGAGAGAGATATTTGTTACGGTCTCATCAAGTTGGGTTGCTTGATTGAAGCGACTGTAGGTGTCTTTCTGGTCGATCACCTCCGTTACTGCGGCTGTGGAGCTTAGTAACCTCGTTGCCGAGTTAAAGAGGCTCTTTCGACCGCTATAGTCTTTTAGCAGTCGAACCGTTCCGTACTCTCTCTGATTTTCAGGATTTTGTAGACGGAATACGCGGGCGGTTTCTGTGAAGTTTGCCGAGTTGCGATAAAAGTCATCTCCCCCGGTAGAATACCCCGCCTTTGATTGATTTGATGATGGATCGCTCCCTGATTGAACAGAGGAGGTAGTAGACCTGCTATTGGAGTAGTCTACTTTTCGTTCGACTGATATCCAGTCGCGCACGACTGCGTCGGTGCTACTACCAAATGTAACGCCTTCAGTAACGCTTCGGTTGTATCGATAGCGCTGTGCCGGATTCCCTCCGTCCCTGCCACTTTGCGTGAAACTGAGTTGCGCATTTCCTTTTTCCTCAGTGGGGTCGTACTCAAACCTACCGTTACTCGATTTGTAGCGGTAGGTTCGCGTGTAGCCGGTAATCTCCCCGAGCGTGCTTTCGCTGCTTCCAGTCGCTTCGTAACGTTGGCCTCCTTTACCCTCGGCGGTAACGGTAAGCGTAATTTGTTGAGGAGAGTACGAGCACGTTAGTTTTCTTTTAACCACGATATTCAGCGAGTCTGGTGGTCTATGGAATGGTGCCTTAATGGCATCATCAATGCTTAGTTGAAATATGGCGTCCTCAAGCACTATTTTTTTATCGCTACAGCCTGACCCGTTTCTTGCTTGAAGTCCGCTAATGATTTTTTGACTATCGATTCCGGAATCAAATAAGCTAAGCCGGAAACTCTG
>CAYGNZ010000727.1:0-1625 GCA_964351345.1 uncultured Bdellovibrionales bacterium
GGCTCTTACGATTCGCCTCTCCGGTGAGGCTCCGGGGAAGGGGGAAAAGCTCTTGAAATAGTGTGTCGCAGGTGGAGTGCAGTCCAGCGGCATCAATTTCTTTACCCAAAAAACTACTTCGCATAATTACCGACTAAACTCTTGAGGTATTCTTGCTTGTAAGCATTCTCCGCCTAGGTTCACTTGAGAGGCTCGAAACTCCGAGCTGAGTCATCTCATGGAGTCGAAACCTCGCTGTTCCCGAAAAGAACCCGCTTTAAATTAGCCTAAAGTTGGGAATGAGGACAATAATAGCTCAACTCAAGGTAAACCGTTCAGCGGATTGGAAAGAAGCGCAAGAGGCAGCGAGAGAGAAGAAGATGGGGGAATTGGCGGGAGTCGAAGAGAAAGAGGACTCTTTAGGAAAAAGGTATTTTTCAAAACTTGGGGCAAATATCCTCGGTGCACCGATGACGCTTGCGGTGCATGCAATTGCGCCTCGTCTGCTCGGTGTGCAGTCGTATGGTGACTATAGTTTTCTCAGCGCATTTTTTACCAACGTCACGGGATTTTTCGATACCGGAAGCTCAGAAGCGCTTTATGTGAAGCTTTCTCAGCGGCCTGAGCAAAAGAGCCTCCTTCGATTTTACTGGGAAGTTTGGCTCGGACTTGCCTCAGTCCTTATACTTGGTGTGTTGCTACTGCTCGAGATTCCTCTCTCAGAGACCATTTGGCCGGCGCAGGATTCGAGCGTGATACTTCTCGCGGCATTCTGGGCCGTGCTGACGTGGTTTTCTCAAACGCTCTCGCGAGTTGTTGATGCCTTCGCTTTGACCGTTGCTGGGGAAGCGGTGCGCGTGTTGCAACGATTTTTCACACTCGTCTTGTTTGCACTTTGCCTTTTTTCCCTCGGTAGTCTCTCTCTGGAATACTTTTTCGTTCTCCAGTGTCTCTCCGTGCTTTTGCTCATTGGCATGTCGTGGAGGGTAATTAGCCGCGCGAATCGAACGACGTTTCCGCATTCTCGCTCCGCTGAGGGAGCGAGAAGAGGTCTCGCGCTTGAGTTCTTTGAGTATGTGCATCCGATGCTCGTCTATTCTGCAATTGGTTTAGTGAGTGGCCTTGCCGATCGTTGGATGTTGCAGACATTTGCAGGCTCAAAAGAGCAAGGCTACTTCGGTCTGGCGTTTCAAATAAGTGCAGCCTGTTTTTTGTTCACTTCCGCGATGCGACCTTTACTTACCAGAGAGTTCGCAATCGCCGGAGCCCTGAAAGACACCAAAGAGCAAGCAATATTGTTTCGGCGTTATTTGCCCCTGCTGTTTACCGTCGCGGCGTATTTTGGCGTCTTCGTAGTGCTTCATGCAGATATTGCAGCCTTACTTATTGGCGGCCAAGATTTTTTGGCGGCAGCGGCCGTGGTAATGCTGATGGGCTTCTATCCCATACATCAAACCTACGGACAGCTCAGCGGCGCATTGTTTTTCGCTAATTCCGAAACCAAAATGTATCGAAATATTGGTTGTACGATGATGCTTATTGGTCTCCCCGTAAGCTATTTCTTTCTCGCACCCGAGTCGCTTGGTGGCTTTGGCCTCGGTGCCCTTGGGCTTGCTGCGAAAATGTTGTTAATGCAATTTTTTACG
>CAYGNZ010000728.1:0-1623 GCA_964351345.1 uncultured Bdellovibrionales bacterium
GTGAACAACGAGCGCAAAATCGGGCCGCGCGACGCGAAGCAGATGAGCAGCACAAAAAAGATCGAGAGCTTTACCGCGAACTGTGTGGTCTGGGAACGAGGAACGCAGGGAATCCAAAATGCCATCAACTACGCACAGTCATCCACAAGCTGAAATATGCCCGGAGCGGTGCTCTCGCTGAAAAACGGCGAACGGGACGTCGAGAACAACAAGCTGAGCAAGAAAGTAAACCTTCGTCGCAAAATCAATAGCTTACCTTGTTTTACCTTGAATTCTCCATTGCAGAGAAGGAAAGAGAGATCTCAGGTTTTTGACCCTCTGTATGGCCAATGCTAGCGTTCTGGGGCGGATTCGGTTTTCGCAGATCTTTATGAAAGGGGTTTCTCTTGGTCACTTCTTTTCCCGCCTCGCTCTGCGAGCCTCATTTCTCTGGGGATGTTCTTTTCTTTACCAACGATGATACTGGCGCGGCAAGACAGTGGTTCGAGTCGCGAGATATCCCGGTCGGCCTTCATGAAGGTATTCCGGGCGAGTATGAAGTCGAAGTTTCAGAACTCGACTCTAGGCTTAGCGCTAACGAGTTGCGTAAACTTGTATGTGTGCTTACCGCAAGACTCCTAGAGCTGATGCCCCCGCCGATGCCTGGTTTTCCCGATCGGGAAACTGACACTGAGGCTTTTCGGATGGGTGACGCCGCGCACTGGGTTCTTGCGGCAGGAGTTCACTCTGAAGATCCAGAATTGGCCTTCACCGTTATCCTGCGCTATCTCCGGGTTGCTCTGTATTGGTGGGCTGATGAGTGCGATTACATTCGACGATTTTTAGAAGGCCTTTGCTCAGGTTCCCTCACGTTGTTTCAGAGCTGGCGCGATGAAGAGAGCGTGGATGAGAGTCTGACACGTGAGGATTACCAAGAGGCAATCCGTGACGGCCTCATCTGGCTTCTTGCTCAAGGAATAGATCGAGCTCACCTGGTAGCACTTTGGGAACTCGTTGCCACCGATTGGCTGCTTGATCACGGAATGCAGCTATTTAGGCCCGTAGACCGCGAGAGCTTCGATGGCGAGTTTCTTCCGCCCTGGCAAGGTGTAGAGATTGAAGGACTTGACTTACAGGGAGCAGTGCAAAGTGGTTTGCGTCGAGGAGTCGATATCGTTTTCGGACATATCCTCAAGAACGCGAATCAGAACGTCGGAGTCGTAGCCGATAAATTCGGCTTCGCTAATGGCCTTGGTATTGAGAAGTTCGAAGGACGAGCGGTGAGAAAGTTGACCGATTAGCAAGGCTCGACCGCAATACCGATGAAGACGATGCCCCGGCGTCGTCTTCATTTTATTCTCCTGCGGTTGCACCGAGATTAAAAGTAAAAAGGGCTGACCGCGAGGCCTGCCCATTTGAGTTAAGTTGAATTCCTTTCGAAGTTTACGAGGAATTCCTCGGCGACAGGGCCAGGGGGCTTACGGTACCATTTCCGAAGGCAGGAGTGACTATTTGATCAATCACTTCAGAGTCTCTGTAGGGGTCGGTTCGCTCAAGTAGTGTGGCGAGGACCACCTTACGCATGGCTCTAATTTCAGAGAATTACAGCTAGGAGAATGAGGGTGTCTCAAGTAGGAAAACCTG
>CAYGNZ010000729.1:0-1623 GCA_964351345.1 uncultured Bdellovibrionales bacterium
ACAACGCAGCGAGTATCGACAAACACGCGATGCAGGGCAGCGGCGTTGCCGCGCGCGTCGGATACGATATCGTTGATATTTTCGCTCTCTGCTTCATCCTCAGGATCAGAGGATGCAAGGCCTTCCGGGGCTAAGGCAATCAGCGTCTGCTCGGGGTCGCGGAAGACATCATACTCACCCTGCGGAAGCTCAACGAGGCAGCCCCCGTACTGTTCCGCCGCTCCACGGAGAGCCTCTTTCTCAGAACTGCCCTGCTCGGCAAGCTCGCTGCGCTTCGCATAAAACTGCTCATTGGCCAGCATGAACTGATCAATGATTAAAAGAGCACCCGAAGAGAGCCGCAGACGCTCCTGCGCTTTACCCGAGGATGTTCTGCCCGCCGAAGCCGTATTCGAGGGAGCTGAGTCGCCCGTTTCTTCTGCGTTTTTAGCCGTATGTGTCATCTACCGTGTTATCCCCTGTGAGGACCCCGCCAGAGGAGATATCTAGAGGAGATATTGTTAAAGAGTCCGGCGAATTAGGCCGATACTCAAGTAGGTCGAGATTGTAGCGGGATAATCCAAGTTTTTAAAGCACTAAAGCTATTCCGGCCAGAAGTCGAACATAGAGATAATTGCTCGGGAATAAATTCGAGAGCCCAATCACCCTGGAACTCGGAATTCCCGCAAAAACAAGCTTAAGGTTTTTAGTAGGTCGCTTGGAAGAAGGGTTATGAATCTAGATATTTCAAAGCACAAGCCGGGTCTTATTTACGACGCAGACGGGGTAACTCTTCTCGGTAAATACACAGACGAACTCTCCGCACACCGGGCCAAGCGCGGCTGGGCAGAAGTCCTCGGCAGTTACTTTCTTCTGGAAGACGAGCGCGACTACGACATGTGGGTCACCTCGAACCTCGACGACAACTATTTTGTGCTAAGCTGCTGCTTCGTTTCAGCATGCGGACGCTATGCATTCTGGCGGCTGATAAACCATCAAGCGCCGGAGGCAGAAGAGCGCCTCGGCGGCACCGGTACACAAACAGCTGCAAAACGCTTCCTCAGCTCGATGCGAGTCGAGGAGGAAGAAGATCGCAAATCTACCTGGGTATTCAACTCAATTGATGAGCAGCTGGAGGAAAACGAATACACCGCCAGCCTTATCAATAAGATTATGAAGCTCTTTCAATAGGGCTTCGTACGTTCCGAATCCGCAGCTCGAACGCTGCTCCTCCTTGCTTTGAGTTCGCCTAAAGAGTGAAATACAGCCTATTTCTGCGGGGCATTTGCGGGCACGGGCTCTTCTCGCTGACCCATTAAACTAAGCCGCAGACCTGCCTCGTCGAGATTGCCGTCGAATCGAGCGATCAGCTTGTTGTCACTATCAAAGACTAGTGACGTAGGCAGTAGTCGAATTGAAAAGAGATCACGAATTTTCTTAGGAGCCAGCAGTATCGGCAGTGAAATTCCGAGGCGCTCTACCGTACGCAGTAGTTTGTCTGTGCTCGGTTCAAATAAGTGGATGGTCAGCAGTTCGACGTTCTCCTTGCCGAGATCCGAACGTATCTCCTCGAGGTCTTTCATCGCCCCAACGCAGCTGCGGCAGTAAATAGACCAAAAGTAGAGCACGACCTTTTTCTTATTC
>CAYGNZ010000730.1:0-1109 GCA_964351345.1 uncultured Bdellovibrionales bacterium
GCCGCAATGTGCAAAACCTACACTGGTGGAAAAGCAAGCCGTAAGTTTTGGCTTTTCACGCTCGGCTGCGCAACTCTTGCGGACTTAGACGTCATCATGCACGCCTTCGGCTACGGCTTCACCGATATGCTGGGCCACCGGGGCCTCACGCATTCCATATTCTTTGCCCTTTTTGTGGGCTTTCTCATTCCACGACGCTGGTTCACAGAGAGGCTGCAATCCCCGCAAGCGCTCTGGTCGCTTAGCGGTTATTTTTTCTTAGTAACGCTCTCACACGGCATTCTCGACGCAGTAACCGACAGCAGCAGGGGCGTTGCTCTCCTTGCTCCCTTCGACTCTTCTCGCTACTTCCTTCCCTTTCGAATCGTCAGTGACGCACCGATTGTCTGGGAATTCATGCAGTACCGCACCATCCCCGCCCTCCTGTCGGAAATAATGCATATATGGATTCCAATCGTTATTTGCTACTTAGCGCTTGCGGGATACAGGAAAACCAAGACGGTTTCCACACCGTTTGAGGTTCAGTTTGAGGGGCCCTTTTTGACTGCTGAGTAGCCGCCGAGACTTGGGATGTGTAGACGGATATAAACGGAACCCGAGACGTATAAACGGAAATTGCCGAAACGTATAAACGGAAATTGAGGGAGTAGGTCGCAAGCGCGCGAGCAGCGCAAACTACGGCTCTACTCTATCTCGCCCATGTCGGATGATTTCGCCTTCAATGGTGTAAACCACATCCTCTGCGATATTTGCAGCGAGATCACCGACTCGCTCGAGTCGTTTAGCAATGGAGATCACCAAGAAGATCTCCTCCGCACGAGAAGGGCTCTCTTTAACCTCAGCAAGCAGCTTGCTGTAGGCGCCTTTATTCAGCTCATCGATCTCCCGATACATTCCGAGAACATCCCGAGCGATGCTGCCGTCCATTTCGACAAGGGAGAGCAGGCTCTTGCGCAGCATTAGCTTTGCCTTTTTCGCCTCCATCTCAACCTCATCAGGGATCTCGACCGCAGGGAAGTCATTCAGCCGCGCCGCTCTGCGGGCGATGTCCACCGCTAAATCGCCGATTCGTTCGAGGTCGTTGTTGATTTTGAGCACCGAGATAATAA
>CAYGNZ010000730.1:1119-1619 GCA_964351345.1 uncultured Bdellovibrionales bacterium
CTGATCATCGCGCTCAACAACCGTTTCGCCGAGCGTCACATCTCGCTCAATCATCGCGCGAAAAGCCGTTTTGACCTGCTCTTCAACCAACTGGCCGAGCTGAACGACGCGCTCATTCAGACGAACGACTTCTCTTTCAAAATGCTTCAACATGGACGTACTCCTCTTGCCTTAAGCAGCATCAATAATCTGCAAAGGCGGTTATCCGAAACGGCCCGTAATGTAGTCTCTGGTTCGCTTGTCTTTCGGATTCTGGAAGATGTCTTCCGTTTCACCGACCTCGACTAGGTCTCCGAGATGGAAAAAGCCGGTTCGCTGCGAAACCCTTGCCGCCTGCTGCATCGAGTGCGTCACGATGACAATAGTGTAGTTTTGCCGCAGTTCGTAAATGAGGTCTTCAATATGAGCCGTGGCGATCGGATCCAAGGCTGAACACGGCTCGTCCATCAGGATTACTTCCGGACTTACCGAAATCGCGCGGGCAATACACAGGCGCTGCT
>CAYGNZ010000731.1:0-1605 GCA_964351345.1 uncultured Bdellovibrionales bacterium
TAGTTCAAAACAAAAATCTAAACAGAAAGTCTTCGACGAGTGGATGGAGGGAGATCACGTGTTGGTGCAGCTCGATGCACGGCATGAAGGTGTTAGTGTCCCCTCTCATCTTGCAGATAATGCTGCTCTCACACTCAAGCTAAGTTATCGCTTTCAAGGGAGCACTACCGCAGACGAAAAAGGCATCGTTTCGTATTTGCGCTTCGCGGGCGACTACTCGGAATGTGTGATCCCTTGGGATGCAATTTGGGGTATGACTTCCGCTGAAAAACAAACAGAAGTTTGGACAGAGGATGTTCCCAAAGAAGTCTTACTGCAAATTGCCTGTTCAAAAATTTCCGACTTCGGCAAAAAACTATTCCAAAAAGGTGGTAACGACGAAAAGAATACCTCGGGCGAAGAAGAAGTGCCCTGCCGTCCGGCGCCTGTTCTTGCTGAGGCCGAATCAGTAGCTGAAAAAAGTGCCTGCCAGTCCGAAGAGACGACAAAGGTTCATCGAAAGAAGCCGAACCTAAAGTTGGTCAAGTGATTCGAAGAGTTCTACGCGCAGGAAGTCTTGCCGAGCGCTCTCTCCGCTTTCGGCGCGCGCGAACAAAGTGTCCCTGCTATTACCGATGAAACCATTCGCCTTGAGTCGACGCTACGGTATTTATGCCGCCTTGCTTTTCGTGTTCCTATTTCTCTTCCCCTTCCCTTCAGGCGGTAATAAGTTTCTGTGGAAACACGTGTTCGATGCCGGACATTTTGCGATGTTCTTTCTTCTGTGTGTGGGGATTTACCTTTGGCTTCGTCAGCAAGCGACCCCCGCAAAAGAAATTATTCGATCCTTATTTTTCAGCACGCTGGTTGCGGCCTCGATAGAAATAATTCAGCCACTTACGGGACGCTCTGCGAGCTTTGTTGATCTGCTCAATGGTTTCCTTGGCGCCTTGACTGCAAGCTACCTTCTCGCAGTTTTTGAACGAGTAGGGCTTAGATACACCATACCACGCGCCTTACTACTTGGAATTCTTGTCCAAGCAGTCGTTCTCATTCCCTCATATCAAGCATGGCGTGCCTTGGAGATTCGCGATCAACACTTTCCGCAACTTGGCTATTTCGATAAACCACAATCGCTTTCCGTTTGGCGTTCAATGAACTCGAAGAATAATCCAACACCTGCGAAAACGAGATTGGTGCTCTTACCCGGTGAGCATCCTTCTCCCGCGCTTTGGGTTTCAAGTTTTCAAGACACCTGGAGTGGAGTGTATTACGATGGCGGAGCACAAGACTGGTCGGCGTACCGCTTTCTTGTCTTCGAAACGTTTAATCCTCAAGATGAAGCATTAGAAATTTCCCTCCGAGTCGATGATACGGAGGATTGTCAGAAATACGCGAATCGCTTTAATCGAACAATTCGCATCGCGCCAGGACATGATGTTCAGCGACTTGACCTTGATGATATTCGCCGAGGACCGGAATCACGAGAACTTAACTTGCGCGAAATTCGCTTTCTTTATGTATTTCGAAACAAAGACGCGAAATCAACCCAATTTGCGCTCAACGACGTACGTCTTGAGTAAGCTGCGGACAATAGGAATCAGGAACGGGTGAGGATTTCCCGCG
>CAYGNZ010000732.1:0-1279 GCA_964351345.1 uncultured Bdellovibrionales bacterium
GGTCAAGGATTTCTTAGAATGTCGCTGACACAGTATCTCACTTTGGGGCAGTCCGGCTTGCGAGTCAGCCCAATTTGCCTCGGTACGATGACCTTCGGCACGCAGTGGGGATGGGGAAGCGATGATAAGGAGTCCACTCGGATCCTCGATACTTACTTGGACCGAGGCGGTAATTTTTTAGACACCGCCAATATTTACACCAAAGGATACTCCGAGTCTTTTCTCGGAAATTATTTTGCAAACAAAGCAGCCGCTGCCTCGAATCAGCCGCGTGATCGCGTCGTCATCGCAACAAAGTTCATGGGCAATCTCTATCCCGGAGATCCCAACGGCGGCGGCGGCGGCCGCAAGAGTGTCATTGCCGCATGCGAGCAATCTCTGCGCCGACTGCGAACCGACTACATTGACCTCTACTGGGCGCACTTTTGGGACAAACATACCCCCCTGGCAGAAACACTGAGAGCAATGGAGGATCTGGTAAAGGCCGGCAAGGTTCGCTATCTCGGCCTTTCAGACCATCCGGCTTGGATCTGCGCGCACGCCCAGCATCTCTTAAAAGAGTCCGCAGCATCGCCTCTGATTGCGCTGCAGATCGAATACAGCTTAGCGCAGCGCAGCGTCGAAGCTGAGCTGCTGCCGATGGCGCAATACTTCGGCCTTGGTGTAACCCCCTGGTCCCCCCTTAAGAGCGGCGTACTGAGCGGGAAATTCACGAGAGACGCAAAGCCTCAGGAGGAAACCCGAATTCAAGAAGGGAACAAACATCTCTCCGAGCACAATCTTCGAATCGTTGATGTGCTTCTCAAAGTTGCTGAGGAACTCAGTGAAAGCAAAAGCGCCCCGATAAGCGCCGCACAAGTTGCAATCCGCTGGCTCATTGATCGTCCGGGTGTTGTCAGTCCGATTATTGGCGCGAGAACGCTGAGCCAGCTAGAAGACAACCTCGAGAGTTTAGAAATTACCTTGTCGGATGAGCAAACCGAACGTCTCGATGAAGTCTCGTCCGTTTCGCATCCCTTTCCCCATGATTTCTTGGAGATGATAAAGTCGCCGATACACGGCGGAATCGAAATCAACGGAGAGAAACCGGCGGTTTGGGATTTAGCGCCGAAAACGGACTCAGAGAGATCGTAGTGCTCTCCAGGAGGTCAAGCGAGCTACTTGCTCACCAACTCCTCTTGGGATTGATGAAAAATGCCTCGCAGAGGCGTTTTTCATCAAGACCGGCAGGCATAGCGTCTGCGGAGCAGTTCGACCGTAGGTCGAAAGCTGCTGCCCG
>CAYGNZ010000732.1:1289-1596 GCA_964351345.1 uncultured Bdellovibrionales bacterium
AGCGCGAAGCGCTAACCTTAAGGAGACAGGGCTAAAGGGTTGAAGTGGCTAGGCGAGAGTTTCTAATCTAGTTCAACTCTAACCGAGGAGCGTTGATCGTAATCAGGCGCTTGAAATTATACCCGATGGTTTGCATCAACACTTGAAACTGAGTTTTGAGTATTCCTCGGTAGCGAACTCTCTTGCTCAGATGAGCAAACACTCCCTCATACGGCATACGAACTGATGATCTCCATCTATCCAAGGCGGAGTTTTTGGCTTTCATGTTCCGCTTGAGGGGCCTGTTGTAAAACAGGCCCGCGCGGTG
>CAYGNZ010000733.1:0-1592 GCA_964351345.1 uncultured Bdellovibrionales bacterium
TCTTGTCGGTATTGCCGTTGATGTGACTCACGCAACCGACAATCCAGCCTCTGATGCAAAACGGATTGGCACGATGAAGCTGGGCGAGGGACCAGGAGTTCCTAGCGGAGCGAATATCAATCCTGTGCTTGGCGATTTAATTACCGCTACTGCAAAGAAGAAGAAAATTAAGTTCCAACCGCAACCATCTCCTCGCGCGACGGGAACTGACGCAAATGCAATGCAGATTACTCGCTCTGGAGTAGCTGCAGCCTTAGTCTGCATTCCTAATCGCTACATGCATTCTCAGGTCGAAGTAGTTGATAGCCGAGACTTAGAACTTGCTGCCAAGCTGATTGCCGAAACCGTGATGGCGATTAAGTCCAAGCATACTTTTATTCCCGTCTAGCCTAGAAATTCTCTAGGGAGTGAGGCGCTCTCTGCGCCCCGCTCCATAACCTAGGTAATAGCGGCGGAATACCACGAGATCCCGAGACTGAAAATGGTGCTAAAGCTGGTCCCAGCTTTTTGCCATTTGTTCTCTCTAGGTATATGATGTCGAAATTATTTTCTCGGGAAATTCTCAATAAGAACAGGCAGATAGTGAACGACAAATTCAACGAAGAGTGTGCCGTTATTGGCGTGATCGGGGACCCGGAGGCGGCGAACTACTGCTACCTCGGATTGTACGCAATGCAGCACCGGGGACAGGAGGGGGCGGGGATTGTCTCCAGTGACGGACAGGGGATGTATGCGCACCGCAATATGGGTCTTGTCTCAGATGTCTTCGACAATGAATCACTTGCGCGGCTACCTGGAACTTCCGCCGTTGGACACACGCGATACGCCACCTTCGGAACAAAAGACTGGCAAAATCTTCAACCACTTGTCGCGAACTTCGCTGATAACTCTTTTGCGATTGCGCACAACGGTAACCTGGTGAATGCGGCTGAAGTTCGAGCCGACTTAGAAAAATCTGGAGCAATTTTTTCTGCTACCTCAGATACTGAAGTAGTGCTTCATCTGATCGCTCGTGCCACTGAGGATGATACGATCGTCAAGAAAGTAGCGACCGCACTGGGGAAGGTGCGCGGTGCTTATTCACTGGTTACGATGACCTATAACCGACTTATTGCCGTGCGAGATCCTTCTGGAGTACGCCCGCTGATGTTGGGTAAAGTGAAGGATGCCTACATTGTTGCCTCTGAGACATGTGCGTTTGATCTGATCGGTGCAGAGTTTATTCGCGAAATTGAGCCCGGTGAAATTCTTGAAATTACCAAAGACGGGCAGCTCAATAGTAGTTGCTTGATGCAAAAAGCGGATCCCGCGTTTTGCGTATTCGAATTTGTCTATTTTTCACGACCAGATTCGATTATCGAAGGGAAAAATGTCTATACCGTCCGGCGTGCTCTTGGGACCGAACTTGCGAAAGAACATCCGGCGGATGCTGATTTAGTTATTCCCGTGCCTGACTCTGGTACACCCTCCGCGATTGGATACGCCCAAGAAATAGGCCTTCCGCTTGAACTAGGACTGATTCGTAATCACTACGTAGGAAGGACCTTCATCGAACCCAAACAAACGATTCGTGACTTTGTTGTCCGAGTGAA
>CAYGNZ010000734.1:0-1590 GCA_964351345.1 uncultured Bdellovibrionales bacterium
TCAGCGACCTGTTTGGCGTAGGGAAGCTCGTTAAAGCCAAACTCATCATCAAAGCCAATAGAGAACGTGCGCACGACTGCGTCTGAAACGTTGGCCATACAGGCAACGATGGCGGCTGAGTCCAGGCCTCCGGAGAGGAATGCTCCAAGCGGGACATCACTGATAAGCCGCACCTTGACTGCCTCAGCCAGTTTGATTCTCAATTCCTTCGCGGCATCTTGAAACGACAAGGAGGAGAACTCACGGTTTTCAAAATTTGGCTGCCAGTACGAAGAAATACTAAATTCTCTCCCCTCTGCTTCAAGATAGCTCCCCGGGGGAAGCTCCATCAACCTCATGCACATTGTTTGCGGAGCAAGTGTGTAGCCATGAAGTAAATACTCAGCCAGGGCTGCTTTGTTCAGTGAGGGTTTGAAGTAGGGGTGTGCAAACAAGGCCTTCATCTCTGAGCCAAAGACAAAGAACCCAGCGCTTCGCGCATAATACAGCGGCTTTTTCCCGTAACGATCTCGGGCAAGAAATAGTTTGCCCTCAGCGCTTGATCGCGCGTTTCGAAAGTCATAGATCGCAATGGCGAACATTCCCCGAAGGCGCGAAAGCATATCCTTGCCCCACTCAAGATAGGCATGGAGGACGACTTCGGTGTCTGAGTTGGTGTGAAATTCGTGGCCGCGTGCTTGCAGCGTTTCTTTGAGTTCTAGGAAATTATAGATCTCACCATTGAGCACAATCCAGCATTTCTCGTCTGCAGCATGCATCGGCTGGGAGCCGAGCTCAAGGTCAATTACCTTTAGCCTTCGCATTGCGATTGCCGCGCCCTCAAAAACCTGTTGTCCAAACTCATCAGGGCCTCGATGAGTAAGGGTTTCTCGCATCTTGTTGAGCGTGGACTCTGGATCGTTGATTGTTTCGCTGGGACCCAACCAGCCGGTTATGCCGCACATAGTCCTAGAGCCGGAGATGTTGTGCTAGCTACTACCGCTTAGGCGAACGCTCGACGCCGCTTTGGTCGATCCTCTTCGTCCTGGTAGTAGCTATACGTATCTCGATAGTAGTATTGATAATCACCGCTTCGAATATTCACATCATTGAGCACCACACCAAGCAGGTTTGCACCTGCCCGCCGCACTCGGTTGACCGCGTCACGGACAAGAGGGGTATGGGTTGCTTGCCCACGAACCACCAGTGCAACGCCATCGACACTCCTTGAGAGCATGACCGCATCGGTCACGGGAAGCACCGGAGGAGTGTCAATCAGCACGTAGTCGTACTGCTCTTTTAAATCTTGAATGAGCGTTGCCATCTTTTTCGAACCAACCAGTTCCGCAGGATTGGGCGGAAGTGGTCCACAGGAAATGACGTGGAGGGAAGGGAGTTCGGTTTGATGCACTACTTCTTCAATGGGCTTGAGTCCGGTGAGAAAATCAACCAGCCCCGGATTATTCGGATCGATATTAAATCGAGAATGAACCGAGGGGCGACGAAGGTCCGCATCAATAAGCACGACTCGACTTGATGACTGCGCGAGAGTGAGTGCAAGGTTTGTCACGAGTGTAGTTTTACCTTCACTCTTTTTCGCACTCGTTACCA
>CAYGNZ010000735.1:0-1582 GCA_964351345.1 uncultured Bdellovibrionales bacterium
CGCTCGCCCTTTCGCACTTCGCTGATGTCTGCCGTTTTCGCTAGTTGGCGGGTCTCGCATTCGTACACCCGTGCTGTGGTGCATGATCCCTTGCCGACTGCGTTTTGTGCGGCTTTCTTTGCTCGCTCGACGCTGGTGAATACGGTTTGCTTTGGGCTGGTTCCGAATGTGACAACTGCGTAATACATGGTTTTCTCCGGCTGGTTGTTTTGCGGCTCGCGTTGTGCTTGCCTGACTCTCTTAATATATGGACACATCGTCCGTGAAGCAAGTGCCACAACGGCATATCTGGTCATTTTGTCCAAAATAATCCTGAGAAAATTGGATAACTATGCGATGAACGCGAAGTGCTCGAATCGCTTTCAGATTGTCCCATAGTCTTCTCCTCGCACTCGGTTATCGCTCGATGTTATCAAGCCTCTAGTAATCGCCATTCCATCCGTAAACAACAGACGGCAATTCTGCAACTTCCTTTTTCACCAGTTCCAGTGTGTCGGGATTAACGCTATTTTCGGAAGCCCACTTCTTGGCGATTCGTAATGCAACATCCTCACGTTTTGCCATGACGATCACCGTCGCCCGTAGCGCCAACCCCCTGCCCTTGTCTGGCCTCCGGTTTAGTTTTTTTCGCGACTCGCTCGATGCTTGCCATGATTGTGGCAATACTTAAATCAACACAATCCCAAGCTTTATTTTCAAAGCCCGATACGCAACCGCTCGTTCGCTTTTCGCTTCCTCTTGCGATCTCTGCCGACGTGGCTGAAATGCACGTCCGCAAATACGCGAAGATGTCATCCGCGATCGTCATGTTTCGGATGCCTTTGGTCGGTCTCATTTCCTTGCCCCCCCGCTGCAAGTAGATGTTGGTCGACGGCAGCGTCTACGTCCGACCAGTTCAACCCGAGCTCACCTAGCTCACCCCGCAATGCGCCCTCGAGATACCGCTTGGGCTTCGACACGTGGCCAGGTTCGCCCGAGTGGATACGTAGGCTTTCGATCCAATCCTCAGTCATGCCAGGCTTAAGCGCACAGCCCACCCAGCACACCCGGAACGTCCATCCGCGATCGAGCGATGGCTTCAGCTTCGCCATGCGAGACGCGAGACGCTTAACCGTCTCGAAATCCACATCCGCAGCAGCGGCCCAAGCTGCTGCTGCATTGGAATTGGAGTTGGAGCTAAGAGAAGGAGAAGGAGAAGGAGAAGGAGGGCATCGATTTGCTATAGGTTTGCCATCTTCTTTGCCAATGCGTTTGCTATTCTCATCGTTTCCCCATCTAGCTGCAGCCCCAGCCTTACCTGCCTGGGAACGCGCATGACTATGTTCGACAGCCGTTTGGCGTACCTCCTCGAGCCGCATATTGAAATACCTACCATGTTCGTCTTGCGTGAACTTCTCCGATAGGACGTGGTTTAGAGCGTCAGAATTGCCCTGTGCCAGCAGACGGCACTGCCGGGCAGCCAACGGGCCTTTACTCCACTGCGTACACAGCAGGCGAATATAGAGCCCAATTTCGGCCAACTCTAAATCGATCGTTCCAGCCAGAAAATCATCGGCATACAACTGAAACGCGGGTGCTTTCC
>CAYGNZ010000736.1:0-1581 GCA_964351345.1 uncultured Bdellovibrionales bacterium
AGGGAGTGTTAACTCCTTCGATAAAGTCCTGCCCTCCACGTTTCTGGCCGTCGAAGGCCTGAAGTCCGGTTGCAGGCGTTCAGGGTGTTCCGTAACCGACCATGTCGACTAAATCTCCCACCACTAAGGAGCCAGTATAGATTTCAGACGGAGCAGCGCTGACGAACTGTTCGTCAAAGTAAAGCAAAGCCACGTCCGGCCCATTTTCAATGTTTATGTAGCCCGGTGCTATGAATACCTCATCAGCGAAGTAACTCTCCCCTGGATCCGAAAAGAGATTCGGTCCTAAACCGAACTGTACACTAGACAAAATACTACTCGGATCGGCGTTGTTTGAAAGTGTTCCGTGCGCTGATGTGGCTACTAAGCTTCCCCAATCGCCGGAATCTATCAAGACACCGGAACTTCGTTTCACTTGGGTCCCGGTGGAATCCTGGGCGACGAGCCATCCGACACTAGGGTACATATCCGCAAATTCGAGATACGCGGATTCCGGCGTTGTCGATGCGTTGTGCATAAAAGCGGCATCCGCCGACCTAACCGGCAGCAAACCAAACACCGCCATCAAATACGCCACAACTGTGATCTGTCGTAGCACCAAGTTACCTTCTTTTCCGACTTTCATTACTCCGTTTCCTTGTCAAAAAGACTGTTTCATTAGAGTCCAACTACGTGTCCGACTCTGCTAATCGCAAATCATCGCTCAAACTCAAACAGCTGAGCTACGTCCTCGACTCAAACTCATCAGGCCACTCAGGCAAGCAAGTAAAAGTGGAGTCGTCTCTTCCCAGCTCGGCAGCTGATCCGTCCAGGATACAGGCTCCGCCTCTGTTTGCGGGTTGAAGTGGATTTCTCCATCGAACGTCTTATCGATGTCCTTCGCAACAGGCATCCCCGAGTCACCAGCAGATGGGTAAGAGGGATGCAAAAGCACTCCGTTCATCAGCGCGAGGTCCGGTCCCGAATCTGCTGTCCCGAGTTGTGGCACGGAGTTCCGTAACGCAGCTTTCGCTGCCAAAGTCGGGGAGCCTAGAGCAGTCGCTTCAAACAACACTCGTGCCGCATGGTCCGATTCGTTCACATCAAGCGCTGGCTGCGTTTCCGCAAACGCGTCGCCGACGATGAACGTCTCTCCTTCAAAGGCGCAGATCCAGCCAACGTCCGGAAAGGTTTCAGCATACTCTGCATACGCCTCAGCGGGAGTAATTGCTAAGTCGTGATACATCGCAGCCGAAGCATCCGTAGCAGGAAGAATCGCAGCAAACATCATCAAACCCGTCGTAACCAAATATCGCATCGTCTGTGTCCTTTCAGAACAGAACCAAGAAATTTGAGGCTAAAACGTGTGAGAAACCTTAGTCCCTCGCCTCAAGTCAAGGCGCACGCACTTACACAAGCGCAACACTGCCCATCAACTTGAGACCATTAATGTCTACTCGAAAAGGCGTTCCAAGGAAAAGGAACGGAGAAAAAATGATCGAGCCTTTTAAGCCCTCGACAACCCCACCACTACCTCTCACACGCCCTTGCAGAGCCATCCCCACAAGCCGAAACAAAAAGCGCTAACAATTAAAGCACCTT
>CAYGNZ010000737.1:0-1581 GCA_964351345.1 uncultured Bdellovibrionales bacterium
GATGTTTTTGAGGTGTATAAAGTCGAAGAAGTCGCCCATTAATCTAGAGTCGAGCCGGTGAGTCGAGAGGAAGCACCGCGATATGATCGAATGTGCCTCGGGAACGCTTTCCAATGTCAACGCAGTATAGGCGAGAAAGAATAAGTGAGCTGCTTCTTAGCTTTGTAGGCGGAGAGCTACGTGGTATGCGAGATCCCCGCCTTGCGCTCGTCACGCTCACCGGAATTGATGTCTCCAAAGATTATCGCTATGCCAAAATCTTCTGGTCTGGGCTTCCGCAGCAAACGATTGAAGATGCAGAGGAGAATGCGAGTTCCACCTCTGAGTCCCCGGCAGGAAGTTTTATGTCGGCGGATGCCGTTCAGGAAACTCAAAAAGCGCTCGATGGTGTTCGTGGATTGCTGAAGAAGCGAATTGGTGCGGAGCTGGAGCTTAAATTCATTCCCCATCTTCAATTTGAATACGATGATTCGGGCGAGAATGCATCTCGTATTGATCAGTTGCTGCGTGAAGCAGGATTGTTTCGAAATCCCGGCTCATAGTTTCGCCAATGTATGACAACCTCGATTAAAAGCATCGCGAAGATTTTGCAGACGGGGACTCAGAGTCTTGTGTGTACCCATGTCTCACCTGATCCAGACGCCATTGGCTCGGGGGGGGCGCTTTGTCATCTCCTGTCCGCTCTGGGTCATCAAGCGGTGCTCTATCTCCCTGAGGGATTCCCCGAAAGGTTCCGCTCTTTACTTGGTGATTTGCCCACGGTGCATGAACTGAGTGCTGCAACCTACGAGCTTGTGGTAGCGGTCGATACCGCGTCAGCGCCGCGCCTTGGCCCAGAGCATGAAGCTATCCTTGCTGCGGGTAAGCCTGTGATTAATCTCGACCACCATGCTTCGAACTCGGCGTATGGAACAGAGAATTTTATCGACGCAAGTGCGGCTGCGAGTGCCGTGCTCGTCTATCGACTTTTCAAAGAGTTACAGGTCGAACTCACACCCCTTGCTGCAAACTTGCTCTATGCAGGTTTACTGGATGATACGGGTTCATTTCGCTATTCAAATACCGATGTCGAAAGTTTTCAGACTGCGGCAGGCCTTCTTGAGGCTGGTGCAAATCCTGAGGTAATTTCGAACAGTCTTTATTTCTCAATCCCTGAGCGAGTGTTGAAGCTCAAAGCTGCAGCGATTGAGCATCTTAGTGTTGAGCTCGACGGGCAGCTCGCCCTTATCGTAGTCACTGATGAGATGTTGACGCGACTCGGGGCTTCAGCGGAAGAGACTGAAGGGATAGTCGATATCGCTCGCAGTGTTGAGGGAGTTTCTGCAGCAGTATTCCTGCGGGAAACCCGTAGCTCCTGGAAAGCGAGTCTTCGTGCCAAGGGCGCAGACATTGACGTGAATGCAATAGCTGCCCGTTTCGGTGGTGGAGGACATCGCGCGGCTGCAGGTTGTCGATTAGAAGGAAGTCTTGCAGAAGTTCGGCAAGCGCTTCTTGGTGAATTTCGCAAGGTACTTCCCTAAAAGTCCTCGAGGTTTGCATGGAAAAACTCCACGGCGCATTACTGCTTGATAAACCCGCTGG
>CAYGNZ010000738.1:0-1578 GCA_964351345.1 uncultured Bdellovibrionales bacterium
GTCCATGAAGGCTGCCAAGCGGCGCATTCTATACGGGCTATGAGCGATAAGGAGCGCACCCGCGACTACCGCAATTCCCACAAGGCCAAGGAGGTGACTGAGCCGGCTCGCGGTAAACAGTTGGCAAAAGATAACCGTAGTGAGCACTACCGTGGAGCCGAAATCTGGCTCCAAAAGCAATAAGGCGCCCACAATTGCCACAATGGAAAAAGGCACAATCGCTCCTGGGAAGAGCCCGCTCATTTGCGATTTGTGGCGGTCAATGTAGGCCGCGAAGTAGATGATCAGCAAGATTTTACAAATCTCTCCCGGCTGCATACGAAAAGCGCCAAAAGAGATCCAACGTTGCGCTCCGCCCGCGGAGTGGCCAAATATCGGCACGAGCACCAGGAGGAGAAGGCAAAGGGCAATACCGAGCATAAAGGGAGCGGCTCGTTGCAGTAAGCGAATGTCGATGCGGCTAAAGGCTACGAAGGCAATCAGTCCCAGGATGACATGAATGATGTGTCGCTTAATCATCGAGGTTGCATCCCCGTAAAACTGCTGTGAAGGCACTGCGGTGGTGGAAAACACCATCAGGACGCTCAGTGCGAGCAAGGTGAAAATTGCGGCGAGAAGCCAGCCGTCTGCCTGGGAATATCTCGGAGTAGAGCTGCTGGAATGGTAAGTCATGCGTGGCTAGTTTCGGGTTGATACAAACGAAAAACAGTTTAAGGGGTATTAATAATTCTCGCAGCAACAATAGCGATTCTCTAGCTAGATTAAGGCCTTGGGATTGACAATTGCCCAAGACTGTATTAATTACCTATGATTCTCATTAGGAATGAGCAGCTAGGTTTTTTCGGGATGGAAGGGGTGTTTTGTCGTGTTTCGGCGCAAGAGACACCGTAGAGGACCCTTTCCCGTTACCGATTCTCAGCTGAAGTTAGGTTGAGATACGTAACAATCCTCTAACTCTAGAAAGGTTACTCGTCTATGGACGGACCCGACTCTGGAGCTGGTTTGAAGACAGCACGCTCTTCAGACCGCCGCCGCATGGACTTAGGACAAGCGGCGAAGAATGCGATGGCCACACACGCTCATGCGGACTACGCAGGAGTGCTGATCCAGACGCAAACCGCAGTGTCCGGCGAGCTACCCCACCAGACCATCTGGATGGCGCAGCTCTGTCAAGGATGCGAGGGTGCCTCAGAGGCATGCAAGCTGGTGTGTGAAAGTCGCTGTGTAGATACGGTCAATGAGGACATGGGTCTTGACCCTGCCTCAACGGTAGATCTGGCCGAAGCTGCACGCCATGCCGCAGAGATTCACCCCTACCACCCTGAGTACGTTTCGCTCGGGCGTCAGTATGGGGTCTGCGGCATTCACTACTCCCGCTTCATTTGGCTTGCCCAACTGAAGTATGGACCAGAAGGGGCTCAAGTTGCGCGTGCAATCATTGCGTCGTCGTTGAAGCGACCGCGCAAGTAAGTAGTGCAAGAGAGAGGATGAGCGGAGCTTTTCTAAAGGGACGCGCCTCAATCTTGGCCGTTCGTGATGGACCACCTACGGTTCTTCTGCTCATTCCTCTTTCATTTT
>CAYGNZ010000739.1:0-237 GCA_964351345.1 uncultured Bdellovibrionales bacterium
TCCAGGCGTTTTGCTCCGTCAACGATGTATTCGATAAGTTCAGCGCCGTCTTTCCCCAAGGCTGCCCCATGATCTTCCATGAGCGCGCTCGCCATTCCCTTAATGGTGAAGATAGGGGCTTTTAGGTCGTGGGAAACCATATAGGCGAAATCGCTGAGATCCTGATTCTGTTCCTCTATCTGCTCTTGATAGGTAAGGGAGTCGGTCACATCGATTGCCACCAGCATCACGGACTCA
>CAYGNZ010000739.1:247-1576 GCA_964351345.1 uncultured Bdellovibrionales bacterium
CCAAACCAGCAGGCCGCTCCGATGCTTTATTCGGCAGCGAACCAAGATGTCCTCTCCGAGTGCGCTTACCTGCCGCGCTCTGCGGTAGCGCTCCACATCTTCTGCGACCACAATGCTTTCCATGAAATCCGCGCCGGAGTTTTGAGCTGATTCAATTTCCTCCAGGCTGTACCCCGTGAGCACCTGGGTGTAGGGGCTGCACAGCACGACATTGCCTTGATGATCATAAATAATCACCGAGGCGGCGATATTGGTGGTTACTAGTTCATAGCGATCACGCAGAGCGTGATAACTCTCGACCAGTCCCTCGGACTTGCTCAACGGCATGTCCAGCACCGTTTCAACAAGGGCGCAAAAGGTATCGATGCGACGAATTCCCGTAGCCTGCGGCGGGGCATCACTTGGTTCAGGCACGACGAAGCCCAATCGCTCTGCGTGATCACATGTGAGACCGCAAATTCGCTCGGTGGCAAGCCGCAGACTTACGTGCAGCGCCAGCGCCGAGACATAGCAGCCAAACAGAAATGCGAGGAACACCGCGAAAAGCGCAGCGAGGCTCATTGCCAAGCGGGAATCGGGAAGGGCAAGAAAGAGAGCGGCTTCGAGCGCAACCCCGAGTAAGATCGCAGCAAGCAGCATCCAAGAGTGGTGCAGGCTCCAATCGAGAAATCGCACTCCAAAGCGATAGCTCGGCGATTCGGCCAGCTCTTCAGGCGTAAGATCCGCCGCCTCCAGCGCGAGGGCCTCTTGTTCACTCGGGAATCGTTCTTCGTTGAAGACGCTTTCTGTTTTTCCGTCGACGCTGTTCATTACAGATTGTCTGATTGATACAAACTTAGCTCTTGTTCAAATTGGCGCTTCAGTTCAGAGACGAGACTTGCGGCGTTTGTTCCGGCGCTTACGCCAAGCTGCTTCATGGCAGCATCCATCTCTCCCTCCGCCTGCTGTTGGAACGGGCGGAAGCTGGGAGGATGTCCGATGCCCGCCGCATGTGAAAAGGTATCGGCCGCTTTAACCAGCATCGCATGACTGCAATTCTTGCCTCGGTTATCCGCATCTTTCGGCCAGGAGTGGTGATGGAAGGCAATTGCCCGAATGGCAGCCTCGGGGAACTGCCATTTTTCTGCAATCCAACGCCCGACTTCGACATGATTTAGGTCAAACACTTCGTCTTCCGCTTGGACGAAGCTTTTCTGTCCTCCTGAAACTGCCAACAAAACGTTTTCGTAGAGCTTGCCGTTCTTGCGCACCATTATCAGCTTGCCGACGTCATGAAGCAGTCCGCAGAGAAAAGCGTCTCCTTAATTTATCGCCGTGTAGCGGGAGAGG
>CAYGNZ010000740.1:0-1574 GCA_964351345.1 uncultured Bdellovibrionales bacterium
AAATACAAATAAAAACAGGTTCTTACACATGCGCACTCCTCAGGCCTTCCGCATGTGCAGAAAAAACCCAATAATTCCGCAAATTGAAGCACTAATTGGCGAAAAACCGACATTACAATAGTAGGGGCAAGAAGTAGTACTTCGAAGCTTGATTGAATCTCTTTTAGGTGTGTGTGGCGGTGGTAGTAGAAGCTGTTCAACAACTCGGTATTAGTATCAGCACTCAGCGGATGCAGGATGCATTTAAGCGCTGTGTGGATGTCTTTGTCGCTCTTTCCCTACTAAGTTTTCTTCTTCCACTGATGTGCCTGGTCTGGCTTGCAGTGAAGTGTACCTCTCGAGGACCAGCGATTTATTCTCAAAAACGCCTCACGAGTAAAGGGCGAGTGTTTACCATGTATAAGTTCCGCACCATGCGGCAAACTGCGGAACAAGGCACCGGTGCCGTACTAGCCGCAGCGTCTGACTCACGAGTCACTTGTATTGGTGCATTCATGCGTAAGACTCGCCTTGACGAACTTCCTCAACTGCTCAACGTTCTTCTCGGTGACATGAGC
The DNA here is from genome assembly GCA_964351345.1 of uncultured Bdellovibrionales bacterium. Taxonomy (GTDB): domain Bacteria; phylum Bdellovibrionota_C; class UBA2361; order SZUA-149; family SZUA-149; genus SZUA-149. Next base: position 558 of record CAYGNZ010000740.1, read on the forward strand.
CTCATTGGCCCACGTCCAGAACGACCAGAGATTGCGCGCAAACTTATTCGAGACTTACCCTCAATGGGTCGACGTCTTGAAGTGAAAGCGGGTATCACCGGACTTGCTCAAGTTCAGAGTGGTTATGCCGCTTGCGTTGACAGCTACCGAGAAAAACTCGCTTGGGACCTTACCTACATCGAGAATCGCTCTATTGCTCTCGATTTCCAAATCGCTTGTAAAACAGTTTGGGTCATTTTCAGCGGCTTCGGCGCTCGCTAGTAGCGACCACTTCCACTGGTATCCCCTCTCCTTCACTAGATTGCAGAGCAAAGCTCAACCTGCTAGCTTGCAGTTTCGCTTAGTGTTTCTCTCCTGACATCCTCGCTATTTTGAGTATGCAATTACAAGACAAAAAACTTCTGCTCTTCGATTTAGATGGAGTGGTTTGGCTCGGCACCGACCCGATCCCAGGTGTTGCTGATGCGATCAATGGCCTACGCCAGCGAGGATTTCAGATTCGCTTTTTGACAAACAACGCCAGCCAAACACGAAAGCGACAATGCGAAAAACTGCGGAGTATGAATGTGGAGGCTGAGGTAGATGAAGTCATCACCGCTGGTTACGCGGCCGCCCGTCATGTCTATGATTTATTCGGTCCGCAAAAAGTTCACGTGCTTGGAACCGATGATTTAAAAGAAGAAATGCAGGGCGTTGGCCACACGGTAGTAGATTCTGAATCAGAAACAGTCGTGGTCGGATTCGATAAGGAATTTAACTACAAGAAATTAACTGCTGCGTTCCGTGAGATTCACTTGCATAAGGCACGATTCGTCGCCTCAAACTACAACGCCCACTACCCTGCCGAAGACGGCCTTGCTCCTGGTATTGGGCCCAGTGTTGCCGCACTTGCCTATTGCGCAGGACGCCAACCAGACCTCGTGGTCGGGAAACCAAATGCGGCAATTTATACTATCGCGCTCGATGGCACGAACGTTGAGCCGAAAGATGCGGTGATGATTGCCGATCTCCTTGAGC
>CAYGNZ010000741.1:0-1539 GCA_964351345.1 uncultured Bdellovibrionales bacterium
TGCCTCCAGGGCTCGTTCCGGCAGCATACGTTTTTTGCGTTTCGAACGTGCCGTCTCCCTTGCCGATTAGGATACTAACCGCGTTTGTAAAGTAAGCTACTGAGGCTACATCGAGAATCTCGTCGCCATTAAAGTCTCCAATCGCTAGATCTTGCGTGCCCGTGCCAGCCACGTACTGGGATCGCGCTTTAAACGAACCATCACCGTTACCAAGATATACCTCTACCCTGCTTGAGATGTATGCCGCGGTTATGAGATCAGTAATTCCATCACCATTTAGATCTGCGCTCGCTACCGATTTCGGGTTACTACCGCTCTGGTAACTTTTACTTGCTCCAAATGTGCCGTCACCTACCCCCAGTAGTACATGGAGCCTATTCCCGCCCCCATCAGTGGAAGCGATGTCAAGAATGCCATCGTTGTTCAGGTCGGCGAGTTCTACACTAATCGGAGCCGAACCAGCTTGGAAGCTCGTACTGGGTTGGAATGTACCGTCCCCTTGGTTGAGAAACACATGTAGGTATCCACCTGCCGAATCAGTCGCCACTAAGTCAATGGCGCTATCACCGTTTACATCTCCTGCAACTACTCCATCTGTGTAACCCCCACTCGAGAGGGTAGTCTTGGAGTAGAAGGAGCCGTCACCATTACCAAACAGAGTCGTGATAGAGCCATTATCGTTGTCTGCGCTTATTAGATCGAGATTTCCGTCTCCATTCAGATCAGCAGTTACCACCTCTACCTGGATGTTTCCCGTTGTCGCAACAGTCTGCACGGCCTCAAAGGTGCCGTCTCCCATGACGCCGCCTAATCCTGAGATGATTCCTCCATTCTCGCCATAGCCAGCTTGAACACGTAACTCACCAAACTCACCATCAAAGAGTTTTTGACCATTAAACTCCGTAGTTTGAGCAATCCGAAGATATTCTTTTTTTAATGCCTGCCCTTCCTCATCTAGCGCTCGGCGTTGAGTATTGCTCAATGCTCCGTTTGCGGACTGCTCAGCAAGCTCAGCAAGACGAATCACAATGCTGCTAAGTTCACTGAGAGCACCATCAGCTATTGAAAGAAGAGAGACCCCATCATTTATGTTTCTCACTCCTTGGCTAAATACCCTTCGGTCGGTGTCAAGAGATTCGGCAATGGAGAGACCGGCCGCATCATCTGCAGCTCTGTTTATTCGTAAGCCTGAGGAAAGACGGGTGAAGGAGTCGCCAAGTGAGCGAGAGGAGGCGCCCAAACGACGCTGAGCGCTCAGTGCTGCGATATTCGAATTAATAGTGATACTGCTCAAACTACTTACAACATCCGTTTTGTACTACTGACGAGACCTATCCTGCTCGCCGACGTGGAAACACGCAGGCTCCACGTCATTCTTATCGACGAAATGCTGCAGAATCTAAACTAGAACGACTGTTCGGCTGGACAGCTCTCAAGCCAAATTTTGTGGTAGAAGACCATAATTGTCCCCTACATTGTGCTTTCCGCGGAAAATGAGGATTAGTTCTAATACGTCCCTCGGAAACAAATATTGCAGAC
>CAYGNZ010000742.1:0-1536 GCA_964351345.1 uncultured Bdellovibrionales bacterium
CATAGCCCAGGAATGAGAGTCGAGGTTTTGGCCAAAGCGAAAGGAGCACACAATAATTTGATTCGTTCTCCAATGCTCGACAAGGCGATGGCATCAAGTGCGCAACATCAAGACTTGCGGTTTCACTCGGAGTAAACTCAGCAGGAATGCGAAATGCGCTGGAGGTATAGCATCCTCGAAAGGAGGAAAGGCGAAGTCCGGTGAGCTCCTCAGCGACCTTTGCCAGCTTCTCGCTCGACACACTGGGCCAGCGATAGCCAAATTCAAAAAACTCTCCTGTATCATCATACGTATGTAGCTCAATTGGAACGTTCTTAAGACCCTGAACCGTTTGTGACTCATATCCGGAAAGAACTACTTTCTCTACGGAGGCTCCGGGGGCAAGTTCTATATGCCAAGTTGTCGCATGATACGAGGAGAGCAAGAGAACCGCCTTCCCCGGCCGTTCAACCGAGACCGTTACCTCTTTAAATTTCTGAAATGGCCTTGCTCGTTTCGAAACACCTTCATAAATGCCAACAACATGTAGCGCAGTCTCGGAAGGATCAGTTGCAGCTTCAAACTCGTAGTAGGCGTATCCAAGATCCGTGCGGCAGCCATGCAACGCTGACTCCACTACCTTCTCCAACTCAACACGCGGGAACTCTGCCTCTCGCCCCGCAGGACCTGCAATCCGCGAACACGACGCAGACAAACTCAACACTAGGAGTAATCCAGCAATTCGGTAGAAATTAATGAGAAACCCTCCCAAATTCTTTCCTCTTTCCTGTCCTCTAAAAAAGAGAAACAATGCAGTAGATAACTTGGAGGTTATGTGGAAGCGCTGCCGAATATAAACTTAAAAAATTAGAGCAACTTTCCGAGAGAGCAATTCAGAGCGGCATTTCTAGCTGCTGCCCCAAGGCTTTCCTCTCCATCGCCCAATAAAATCCAGTTTGGAAGACGTAGAAGACCGCCCGCGGGCTTCGGAGTCGCTCCCGGCGCATTCCGTACTCTACATGAAAGCCTTGGGGCAGCAGCTAGAAATGCCGCGCACATTTTGCAATAACATGTTCATTCTCAAGGCCAAATTAAAAGATGAGCGGACAGCCTGGGTCACGCTCGGGGAAAAAGGGTTTAGTGAATCAACCACACTTACTGAAAACGAATCGCAAGCTGACGAAGACGCCGAATCTCATCAGCAAACATCCGTGGGTCACAAGCTACTCTCGGCACGCAAAGATGTTGCATGGAATCATAGGCAGATCGCGCAAGAAACTTCGCACAGGCGTTACTTCTCACATACTCAGGGTAGAGTAGATAGTCCGCCGCAAGCGCAAGATTCGCAGTTGCCGCGGAGCGATCTAGAAAATAATTCCCCATCAGCGTGCGAAAGCTTCTTGGGAACATTTCATTCTCACTCGTCGCAGGACGCTCTGCTCGCAAACCAGGAATCATCAAAAGCTGATGCCCTCGTTCACGTATCTCCTTCACCTTGGGAATCGCTGGCTCCCGTACGGTCCCCAGCAAAACATCTCGGGCGAAATCGATCCAAAT
>CAYGNZ010000743.1:0-1535 GCA_964351345.1 uncultured Bdellovibrionales bacterium
GTACAGACACTACCTTGAGTCCTCCGGTCACCTCAGCAACAACCATTCCCCCACCAGCACTCGCTTCGACCGTCTTATCTTCAAGCTCCGCTTGCACGGCTTGTATATTCTCTTGCATTTGCTGCGCTTGCTCAAACAGCGCACCGAGATCTCCCGGTAATTTCATTTTTCTTTCTCCGCTTACTATTAAAAATCGGTCCGCGTAGTTTAGCGTTTCTCCACGAGTGGTTCAACGCGCTCTATTTTACTTCCAGAGAAGACCTCAAGTGCCGCCTTTACTAAGTCTCCCGCGCAGGCCTCTTGTTCGATTTTTTCCCGTCGCAGTTTGTTCTGCTCCACTTCCTGCGCCGCAACCGAGCCTGGAATCAGTGTTCGCGGGCGTCGAGCATTGCGACGAGCAGGTGATTTCTCGGAGGGCGCCCCCGGCGATACGCTTCCATTGCCAGTAGAATCAGTAACTTCATGTTCAATGAGCGTAATATCCCAATGCTCAAGACCAGAATAACTATAGAGGCACGCTCGCAGTAATCGATCCGTTTCTGGATCACGAAGCGACTGCAGGTCAAAACTTGCTGCCTCAATCTTAATCCGACCACGCACAAATACTGCTGGCGATACTCGCTTGAGGAAGGCATCCAATACGATCGCATTGCGGGATTTCACATGGGTCAAAAAATCCTGCCAAGACGGATTGAAATGCCCCGTCTCTTCCTCAACTTCCTCTATCACCGCTTTTGCGACAATGTTCCCAGCCGATGCTTCGCTATCAGGTTTTGCGACGATTCCTGCGCTCTTGGAATCGGTTCTCGGACTCGCCGGCACCGAAGCTCTCGCGGCCGCAGCTCCACCTTCAACATTTCGAGCAGCGCCATTTTGTAATTCATCAAGAATTTGCGGCAAAGGACGGAGCGACTGAAGTGCGGCCATTTTTCCCACTCCAGCCTCGAGCACAAAACGTGAAAACGTACTGCGAAGCGCCTGCTCCGCGGTCTTCTCAGCGATATCGAACAATCGCTGAAGCTCAAAGGACGGAATCGCGCTTGACTGCTGTTGTAACTCTTCAATTTCTGAGCCGGTCAGCTCGAGCATTCCGGCAAGCCGGGATTTGTCGCTTTGAGGTTTGGATTCAAGGACGGTTCCAAGTACTAACAATCGACGCCAATGGGAGATAAAATCAGCGACAAAGGAGCGAATATCAATACTTTGTGAGAAGGCTTGATCAAGAAGCTCAAAACACGTGTCTGGCTCTTTTTTGAATACCGCAGCGCTTAACTTAAAAAAGTATCCCTGATCAACCACACCAAATACTTGCTGGGCGAGTTGCAGAGTGATTTTTTCGTATGAAAACCCGATCAGACGGTCAAGCATTCTTTGTGCATCGCGCATCCCACCGAGAGAGCGGCGCGCAATAAACATGCACACATCTTCTTCGATTTCGATTTTCTCTGCTGCCGCTATTTCGAGTAAGCGATCTCGAATCACTTCAGTAGAAATTCTTCGGAAGTCATGTCGTTGACATCGAGAAATAACCGTCT
>CAYGNZ010000744.1:0-1528 GCA_964351345.1 uncultured Bdellovibrionales bacterium
TCCCCAACGATAGGTCGTCGGTTTAGCGGTCGAATTGCTTGTCGCGCTTTTTTGCTCCAAACGCTTCAACACCTCAACCGCCTCGTCGAAACTCGCGCCGAGTGGTTTGACCGAGGCTGCGACTTCTTCAAGAGTCTTGCCCTGAGCTTCAAGCGTCCTACCCTCGGCTTCCGCTAAGGTAATCAACTTGTTCAGGGCATCGATAATCGCATCAGCCTTCTCCTCCGACATCGCAATCATTGGCGGCGAGGTTACCGGGTCCACGTTTGACGGCGAATCCGGTTCCAAAGGAACCGGCGTCGTAGTCAAACCTCGAGTCACTGCAGGAGTGGGGTCTGCAGGAACAGGGTCTGCAGGCGGTTCCATCTCAGAGTCATCCTCGACCTCCGCCGGAGGATCGCTCGAATCGGAATCGCCTTCAGCAGCCTCTTCGGCATCAGCTTCCGCCTCTACCGAGGACTCCGCGATACTACTGGTGACGGGGCCTTTGAGTGCGTAATCTCCTGCGAGATAGGCCGCGCTAAGGGACACAATGAAAAACAAAATTTTCATGGTACTGCTCTTTCGTTAATTGTGGATTGAAATAGAAGTTGGTTTAGCGGAAATTCCCGACGTACGTTACCGCGATGACCAAAGCGGACAGTGCGAGGATGGCAAGCGAAATGGTATTCAGCTTGTTCGACGCAGCCCACTGGACTGGCGGACGCAGGTGCAGTCGGTCGAGGAGCGGCTGTTTGGGATGAAGCGGATCAATGCCCAACTCACCCAAGGCCTCTTCCACCGATTGCTGACCACTTTGAACGCGTTGGCGCATCGAGGTTTTCACCTCGGTGCTGTTAACGAAGGCGTCCTCTCGAATTCGCTGTTGCTCATCGCTGAGGAATTGAGCGAACTCAGCAGAGTCGGCCGGTTTGGAGGAACTCTCGATCAAACCAGCACGGATAAGCCGATCGATCTCCTGTTCGGCATCTGCTTGGTTCGATTGCGCCTCGACGGCATCAATCCTTGCGCCGACTTGATCGCGCAGTTCGAGCAAATGCCCAATCGTAGCCTGATCATTGGGGTCGAGTTGATCAAAAGACATGACTTTCAGTCTCCGAAAAAGGGGTAGACTCACTTAAGGGCAAGTCTGAAAAATTGTGGGAGCGCACTACGTTGCGCGCTACGCCTGGCCGGTTCAGCTTGTGACAAAGACACTGCATGTGACTACAGGGGTCTGAGCTCAGAAGCTGGCGCAAAGTGAAACGCTTGGTCTCGCCTTGCAACAGCTCCCGATTTCAAGCAGCGGCCGCAACCTTTACTCTCTAGCTCTTCTTACCAGAATGAGTTTCTGCACAGGGATGCAGAGCGTGACATAAGGAACTACCTGCGGGGCGCAATTGAAACACTCAAGGTAAACAACCTCGAATAAAATCCGCGCACAGGAAGCCTATAAAATAGTAATTTACTGCCTAAAAATCAAGTTTTTAGCAAAGGCCTGTAATAACTAAATATTCTTCCCTAATTGGGTCTATCTACTGTGACTCCC
>CAYGNZ010000745.1:0-1527 GCA_964351345.1 uncultured Bdellovibrionales bacterium
GATAATTATTGAGGGCGTTGGCGTGACCAAAGGTCGTAGCATTATGCTCTGGAGTCGTTATCCTGGAGCCCACTACGTCTTCGGCAAGCAAGTTGAAAACCTAATAGAAGAGGCAATTCTCACCGCTCAAAGTCAGGAACGCCTACGTCAGAAGGCTGTGTAGGCAGATAGTGCGGAAATCTGCGTTCTTCAGCCTGGTTGACGCTCTTGGCCCATGCATGAAAGCGGTTGCTTGCAGCGCACCCCACAAGATATAGTCGCGGGGAATTACTCTAATAATTAGGTGATGCTGAAGCGTACTGCCTCCAGCGTACTGAACTGGCTGCTCATTTTGGCCCCAAATTACTTCATTTCTCCGATGCGGAATAAGCTTACTTTTTGTCTGATCGTCGTTCTCTCTCAGCTCTTGGCGCCAGTAGTACCGCTCCCCGTTTTTCAGTCTTCATCGCTGCTGCTCTCGGTTGCAAACGCGGAGAGTCTTGCCCTGCTTAACGCCGCGGGACTAGGTATTGATCTAGAAACCCAAGGCTCCGGGTATCGAATCCTCATCCGTCCCAAGGGAGGAGTGGAGAGTCTCAATCGAGACCTCACAGCAAATGTCTTTGCTGTTGAAAACCCCAGTCGCCTCGTTGTCGACATCCCTGGCTTTGTCGCGCGTGGGCCGCAAAAGCAAGATGTAATAAACCCTGATTTGAGCGCCCTCCGACTTGGAGTGCATAAAGACAAGACCCGTCTGGTAGTCGACATCAACAACAAGCTGATTCCTGAATACAGTGTCACCTCGGATTCAAACCTTGGTGCACTAATCGTAAGCTTCAATTTCGACTCAAATACCGTTTCAGATCCAACCTCGAGTGAACCTCTGGCTCTGGCGACAGAAACGACGAACATTAAAATGCCTGAACCAGTGGCAGTGCCCGAGGAAGAGCCTAGCGAACTTCCGCCGGTGGTAATCGAAGAACCCGAGATGCCAGAGATCACAATCGAGGAACCAGAAGCAGTCGAACCCGAAGAAGATCCGATGCCACTTGAGCTGCCTCAAGAACCTCAAGAGCCAACATTTGCGAGCGTTGAGGATGTGCAAACACCAGCCGTCAGTAGCGGTTTTGGCGTGGTAAAAGGGGTCTATTATCAAGCAGCGAAGAACTCGAAGACGAGTTCCATCATGGTCGACGTTGATGGATTAAACCAATACTCATTGAGCCAGGCATCGCCGGGCGCATACGAACTTCTGCTGCGTGACACCACGCTTAAAGGACCGCATCTTTCTCTGCCGCAATTCCCACCAGATACTTTTAAAGGATTTGAGGTAATTGTCGCTTCGCAGCGAGGGGACGATGTGGTGGTCAAGGTTTACACCGATTCGGGAGTAAAGCTCTCTCCGTTTATCGCCCAGGGTAAGCTTTGGCTTCGCGTAACTCAGTAGTCTAAAACCACCGCGCAAGATTTTCGCCGTGCTCTCGCACACCTCCAATCCAAGAGGCCCCTTAGGCCGCAGAATTCTCCGCGAGCTTTTGACGTAGGTAG
>CAYGNZ010000746.1:0-1527 GCA_964351345.1 uncultured Bdellovibrionales bacterium
GATCAAGCGTCCAGGCACCGGAAATTCGAGCGCTCCTTTGAGTGAGGCAAGACCTCGACCGCGAAACGGTGTATCACTGGGCACTTCAGGCGGTGGGCTATCCTGGCTACCCGTTTGCAGGCTCGGCGTAGTTGCGCGCCTTGTAATCGCCGCGATGATCTTTACTTCTTTCGGAGCGGGAGGGCGATCACTGCCAGTTAAGCCCGCCATCACGTTTTCGATACGAGCTGCTGAACTTCGTAACTTCTCAAGCGCTTTCTGGCGTTGCTCCGCTTTCCTGCGTTCCTCACGAAGCAAGCGAGCTTGCTCAACTTTTTGCTTCTCAAGCTCATTCTCAAGTGCTTTTACCTTGGCCAGCTTCTCGGAGCGCTCTTCTCTCACCGCGGCAAGCCGCTTACGATCTTGTTCAAAAGAGCGCACTGCGGCAGTGAGCTCATCGAGATAACTACGGTCAAATCTGGCAACTGCCTCAAGATAGTAGGCCCGTTTCAGCAGATCGGTTGCAGAGGTTTAACGAAAGAGATAGTCCACCGAACCGCTACGTCGGTGAGTCTTATAGATTGCAATGAGTCGCTCTTCGAATCCCTCACGAAGCACAACTGACTTATTCTTTGCTTCCTGAATCGCATTAGCAAGTTGCTGCTGCTCAGCAGCAAGCTTTTCTAAAGATTCGCCGAGAAGTTCAGTTGCTCGCTTGGCCTTCTCACGGTCCGTTTGAATTTTCGCTAAACTCGAACGCAGTTCCTTCTCCCGTTTTCGGATCTCTTGAAGGCGAGTTTCTTCGTTCTCAATCCGAGTTAACACGGCCGCGAGTTCGGCCTCACCCTCGCTCACCTCCTGGGCCGCAAGCGTTCTTGGGCACAGCATCGCACCAAAAAGAGCGACGCTGAGAAGAGTTCCGAACACTCGAACAAGACAACGCAAGCGTATAGCTTGGGACCTTGGGATCCTCAAACTTGATTCGCAATAACGCGGCGATTCGATCATACGTTCATGAACTTGCGTAGGGCGAAGAAACTACCAAAAGCTCCGACGCACAACCCGAGTATAGTTAGTGCAAGCACCGACCAAAAGCTGAGGAATACTAAATCAGGCAGCGCAACACCGAAAACGGTCGAGTCCCGCACTTCCATATTCAGCAACCAAAATGCAATTCGCAGGAGAAGCAGGCCAAATAATGCACCGACGAGCCCTTGAAGCAGTCCACCAATTACAAAGGGAATTCGAACAAAAGAATCAGATGCTCCAACCAATTGCATAATTCCGATCTCATCACGTCGAGCATAAATCACGAGCTTAATCGTGTTTGAGATGAGGAACATGATGATACCGAGAGCCACAAGCAGGCTTATCACTCCAAAGGCCCTAAAAACTCGTACCACGCGCTGCATTCGCTCGACCCACTCACTGCCGTAGACAAGCTCATCAACCACTGAGTGCGCTCGTAATCCTTCCAACAGCGATTCGATAGAACTGCCGGAGCCTTCCCCCGGTCGCAAGACGATATCGACACTTGCCGGTAGAGGA
>CAYGNZ010000747.1:0-1523 GCA_964351345.1 uncultured Bdellovibrionales bacterium
CCACGGGAAGCTTATATTGTTGACTGAGTAAAGAGGTGAGGTCAGCTTCTTCCATCAGGCCGAGCTTGACCACGGCACTGTTAATCAGACCGCCATTTTGCTGGGCCGTTTGCTTAGCCTGTTCGAGCTGTTGCTCGTCAATAATGCCTTGTTGGAGAAGTAGCTCTCCGATACGCGATGACATGTAGTTCCCCGCTCAATCCGCCCAGGTATAGGCACGTTGCGTGCCAAGGTGACAAAAATTGCTCTCTTTAGTGGAATCGTAATAAGGGGCCAGAAACTTTAGCTTAATCTGGTTAAGCTGGGCGTGAACGCATATCTAGCCTTGCTGGAGAGCAAAATTTTGACCATTGGCATGCCGAAGTATGCGAAATGTTTGCAGAGTAGTGTATGGGGCTTAAACAGTCGGAAGCTGTTTTGCGTTCTGTTGCTGGCTGAGACAGTGCAGTGTGCCTTGCCCTAACACCAGGTCTCCGCAGTAAATCCCCTGCGTTTCTCGGTCTGGAAATGCCTGCTGAATTATCGCAAGTGCCTTGCTGTCCATGGGGTCATTGAAGGTTGGAACCAGGACTCGTTTATTTGAGACATAGAAATTGGGGTAGCTCGAGGGTAGTCTCATTCCCTCGAAAAAACGCTATTGGGGGAAAGGAAGTCTTCGCACCTGCAGTTCTTCTCCAGCGGCAGTTGTCTGGTTTTGCAAACGCTTCAGATTGTTCTGGGAAACCTCGAAATTCTCATCCTCAGGATTGTTCTCAACGGCAAGCAATACTGTGTTGTTCGGCGCGAATCGGGCGATGTCGTCGATATGTCCATGGGTGTCATCGCCAACACAGCCCCCTTCAAGCCAAATAGTGTGCGAGCATCCGAGATATTGTTTGAAGACATCTTCGTATTGCTGGCGACTTAAATTGGGGTTTCGCTCCTGGACTTTAGAGAGCAAGCACTCCTCGGTTACCATCAAGGTTCCTTGTCCGTCGGTGTCAAACACTCCGCCTTCTAATACCATCCGTGTGTTGCCGTCGGGCTGGTATGCCTCAATAAGTGGCTGTTGAGAAAACTCCGCGACGTAGCGAGGAATTTGTCTGTCGAGAGTGTAGTTGTCGTACTTCGCCCAAGCGTTAAAATCCCAGGCAATCCAGCTTGGCTCTCCCTTGGAGTTCAGGACAGAGGTAGGTGCTGAATCTCGTAACCAAGAGCGATCACTGCCAATGAGGTGAAAGCCAATGCCGTCTTCTGAAATTCTACCTTGTGAAAGTAGCGACTTTATTTCGAGTAGTTGAGCTTCATCACGAACCAGGAGCTCGACGTGTTCGCTGTCTTTGAGAAGGCGGAGAATCTCTAGATAGACGTACTGCGCGGTTTGCAGTTTCCCGGGAAAATCGCTCTCTTCGTGCGGCCAGGCAATCCAAACCGCGCTATGAGGCTCCCATTCTGCTGGTAGGCGATATGACATGTGTTTACTCAATGAGGCCCGAATAGGTATCGGGTCGTCGATTGCGAAGAAAACCCCAACCATCTTGCAC
>CAYGNZ010000748.1:0-1507 GCA_964351345.1 uncultured Bdellovibrionales bacterium
CTACAAGTGCTTAAGAATAAAGCACACCGATTGCAGGCGTTTCTGCACAAACCGAGACAACCAACTGAATAAGAGTAGACGAGTGTTGAACGCTGGTCCGATAAAGACAAAAGGTACTCAAGTCCCTATCAGATCAGCGAGAGCCGAAGGGTTCTTTCCCTGTTTTTTGCCAGTTTCCTAAACAAAATTGAGGACGAAGTCATGATGGATTGCATCCGCTGGCCGGACCTGCTGCCCCTGTGGACAGCACCTCACACCTGCCCTGACGATTTTATTGCAACGTCGCGGGTGGACGGTCGTTCTAGTTTGGGACCGAACCCCGATAGGGACTACTCGCTGCTCGACGACAGCAATGTCTGGCTCGGTGACGGCTTGACCGACCGCGATCGTCAGAGATTCGCTGACCAGTGGGCGGTCGAAGTTGCCCTCGAGGCCCTTCTCAGGATCGAAGACCCAATCGAATTTATGTTCGAATGTTCCCGACGGTCTGCGAGGGTCAGCGAGAATCGTTTTAAACGTCCCCGTCTCCCTGGTAAGCGGTATCGCGCAGCTCGGAGCACGCGTCGTCTGCGTGGCAAGAGCCGCAGAGTCCACACTGCTCGACGTAGAGTAAAGCAAGGAGTTGAGTAGTACCCTGACGGGTCGGAATGGCCGGCACCAAGGAGCGTAAGCGTTTGGTGCCGCCCGAGGGAAACGCACGTTTTTTTAGTGGTTCATGGCTCTCGCGATTCACTACTCCAAGAGCGATATGGCCGCAAAACTTAAACGAGATCGAGAAAAGAAAAGCTCGGCTCCACTAACTATTTTGATTCGATTCGGTTATGCGAAGTCGTAAGTTTCTCGTTGTGATTCTCATTTTATGTTTCACTCTGCCATCCGGGATCGTTTTTGGTTTATCGTTTGGCGTTCCGCCTGTAGAGGCGCGCATGCGTTGCTTATTCGATCAAGGTGAGATTTTTAAGCAACCTAGTTTTCTAATGCCATATGTGTGCCGTGTTCCGACTTCAGATTCCGGCAAATTGTGTAAACGTTCATCCGAATGTGAAGACAGATGCCTCGTGGAGATGTCAGCAGATTGCACTTACGAAAGCTGCCCTGGATATTGCGCTGAGTCGACAGAGCGGGACTATTCCCTCTACGGGCAAGCCGTTGTTTATTGGATAGGCTCTTTGCTAGAGCCTGAGCACGATCATGACATTACTGTCCATGACATTGGTGTCGACACATAACAAAAAGAGCGAGCGGACGGACCGCCAAGCCTGTGCTATACGTAGAGGGTGATCGCCGAGCGTTGGGAATGAGCCCACCGATCATCCAAAACGTTATACCGCTTTTCCTATTTGCGAGCCTACCACTGCAAGCCGGCTCATGTGTTCACGTAGTTCCTGGAGTATGTGCGAGACACCAATCTAATGTTAGACGAGCTGATTGAAGCCGCGCTGAACACTGTCGGAGGATTTCCAGCCCCCGAGTCAAAGCTCTTGAGCCTCCTAGCTCAGTTCTTTTG
>CAYGNZ010000749.1:0-1505 GCA_964351345.1 uncultured Bdellovibrionales bacterium
TAGATGCAAACATCATCGTGAATACGAACGCGCGCACCAACTGAGGCAAAGGTAGCGATACTGGCGTTTGGACCAATGCTTGCAGTTGCATCGATCTCCGCCTTATCGCTGATACCGCTTGCGCTATTTTGGTAATCAAAAAATAACGGGATCAGCGTGACCATCGCGGCCAGTGGCTCTTGCACATAGACAATCGGGATAGCGCTGTCGTCTATTTCGGCTGCTAGCGAGGTTCGCAGTAAAAGGGCTGAAGCCTTACAGCTTGCAATTATCTCTTTTACCGCCTCCGCACTTGAGAGTGTGGAAAAGGCCAGGTAACCCTCGCGTTGCTCATCCAGTGAACAAATCCCTTCCAAGGTGTAGTTCTTATCGCCGCCAAAAAGCTCTCCGCCAGTTGCAGCAACGATATTCTCGAGAGAAACAGAGGTCTCGCGCGGGGTGTAAATCATAATTAGGCACTCGGGCAATAGGTTTTAGTAAGTTCTACGCTGCGGTAGTGTAGAAGATAGCTAGGGGTTTTGAAAGGGAGTAGACAGTAGAGTGGAGAGAATTCTCCAAATTCTATTGAAGATATCGCGCTGATTGAAATTCTAGGGGTGCAGCGTAGAGGGTGATGCATGGCCAATGCGATGAACGACTTTCGCGATTGCTTCGAACAATTCTACTTTTCTCACTGGCTTTGAGACATGCTCATCCATACCGTATTCTAGGCAACGCGCTCTGTCTTCGGCGGAAGCGTAGGCAGTAATCGCTATGATCGGCACGCGGGAACCCGTTTCTTGTGCTCGAATGAGAGCCACAGCCTCTTCGCCACTCATCAGTGGCATTTGAATATCCATCAAAATTACATCAAAGGTGCGGCTGGTGGCTGACTCGACGGCCTCTACCCCGTTGTTTGCGATCGTCACGTGATGACCTTGGTTTTCAAGTAATCGGGTCACCACAGCCTGATTTACCGCATTATCTTCTGCAAGAAGCACTTCAAGCGAGCGCCCTTGAAGTAAATCGACTGCGGGAGAGCCAGACCACTCGCTACGCCTACTTGCGTGAACCAGTTGTAAGGGGCAGTAGAAACGGAACACACTCCCTTTGTCCTTTTCGCTTTCTAGCTCCAGTCGTCCGCCTAAAAGTGCAGCCAGTTCGGTAGAGATTGACAGTCCAAGACCTGTTCCCCCATATCGTCGGGTGGTTGAACTATCCTCTTGGGAGAAGGCTTCAAAAATTCGAGAATGATTTTCTTTACTCACTCCGATACCCGTGTCGGAGACAGAGAACAGTAGCTCACAGTTTTCCTCGTCGAGCGACTGTACCTGCACCTCAAGACGGACCATACCTCCCACGTCTGTAAACTTAATCGCATTGGAGAGAAAATTTGTGACAATCTGCCCGATACGGTCAGGATCTCCCTTGAGGACTTGTGGTAAGTGCTCGCTAATCTCAACCACGAGCTGTACACCTTTTTTCTCTGCGTAGGGACGGAAGAGAGCTTCAAACCGTGAGAAGAC
>CAYGNZ010000750.1:0-1505 GCA_964351345.1 uncultured Bdellovibrionales bacterium
CGGCACATTCGGTGGGGAGGTCAGTTCTGCAACCATTTCTCCACTTGTTTCGATGAGATCGCGTCTCGGATGTGCGTTTGAATGCTGTTGGGCTTCTGCTTCCTGTTCGGGAGGAAGCTTGCACCCGCCCAAGAGGTATATGACTACGAAAAGAAGAAATAGGTATCCAATGCTCTTGCTATGCCTACGCATCACGGGCCTCACGTAATTTAGAGTTTAGCTTCGTCCTAAGACGACCTTTCGCTTCATATAACACCGTCGCTCATTGTGAAAGGCAAACGCTGTCTTTTACTATTAAAACTCATCACTTATCTAGGAACGTAACATTGCTATCGAAAGACAAAAAGAGAGTATTTAGTCCTTTATTGCGCCGTCGTTGCCGGAAGTTTTGACTTAGGCGACTCGTTTTCTTTTACCCAACTTGCCTCAGATATTTTTGATTTTACTTCAGCATATATCGATTCATGCGCAGTCCTATCAAGTTTTTTGCTCATTAGGAATCAACGATTCAAAGTTTGCACGGCTTCCTATCTCATGTTTAGATGAACAATAAAAGATAAAGATGTCTTTTTATCTTTGTCTTGCGCGGAAGGGTTCTTGTGGCGAGGTCTTTTGCGTATAGCGCTGATGTAGCCGCAGCAGTCAAAGCACGAAGCCGGACGAGAAAAACGTATCGGCTTTTCGAATCGCTCGCGTAATTTGTGGGTTTACTGATGCCGGAATCTGAAGAAAAAAATGAGAATGTGCCGCTGGGGCAGCGTTTGTTCGATATGCCGTTTTTACTGCTTTTTGCCGGGCTCATAGTAATGTTTGGATTTTATACGCTCTGGGGTCTCTACGAAGTGGCCTCGTTGCCGCAAGCAACGTTGCCGTGATGCAACAGGGGGGTAGCGAGCACTAATTTGATGAGCAAAGAATTTCACTCCGCGATCAATTCTCCTACCGGTGTCTGGTGGAAACCGGCGAATAAGCAAGAAAAGCTTTGGATATCGATCGCCTTTATGTGGTGTCTTGTCCTCTTTGCAATGATGCCGTTGTGGCACATAAAGGGAGGGCAAAACCCAAGCGGGATTCGTGCGAAGGTAGAGCCGATAGAGTTCGCGAAGCGGGTCGGAAGGTTCATCGAAGACTATAAAGTCGGGGAGGACAACGGCTATCCCGTCGTCGAGCCGCCGCCCGGCAGCGACGTTTATCTGATTGGGCGAATGTGGCACTGGTCGCCTGTTCTCAAGCTAAAAAAGGACGCAGAGTATATTCTCCATTTGTCCTCTGCTGATGTGAATCACGGGTTCAGCCTGTTTCCGATCAATGTCAACATCCAAGTAGTGCCCGGTTACGATTACGCGCTTCGGGTGACTCCCAACGCTGCCGGCGAATTTCGAGTGATTTGCAATGAGTTTTGCGGGATAGGCCACCACATGATGGTCGGTAAGATTGTCGTAGAGGAATAATCCATGAGTAACACTATTGGGAGCCTTGCTGAGCGCTTCCGCACTTGCAGCGTC